>JBKEBE010000130.1:0-4529 GCA_047973025.1 Paludibacteraceae bacterium | reverse complement strand
TAGTTTATCAAACGGGTTGATGGCATACGGCGGCTCGTCATTATCGTCGGAAGGCGGGACAGGAGGAAGTGTATCGGGCTTATCTTCGGTACCCGTCGCAGCTCCGTTTGGTGTTCCAAGAACCAATACCAATGGTGTAATCTTAGTCGATCCGATGCCGGATACAACGACCATGAACAAGATCCCGGTTGGGGAATCTACTTGGCTATTGTTGCTACTGGCAGGGCTTTATGCCGGATACAGAAGGCGAAGATAGGGTTTAGAAAACAAAGGGGATGTCCGATACCGGTCATCCCTTTTTTATTCGCTTTAAGCTTACCCGATTGGACCGGTCTTGTTGTTTGGTTTAACTCATTTCTACCCCGACACTCCATATAGTTGAAAAAATGTATTTCTGCCACAGCCAAATCTTTCCGAATGGAATTTCTTTAAAATTGTCATTGCTTTTTGACGATTTCTATATCATTCTTCATTCCCACATTCCACATTTCTTCATACCTGCGCTATTAAACATCCGGCTAAATAGTTAAAATAACTTAAACAAACAACTATTTTTTTACCATTTCGTATTTTTGAGTGTTTATTTCACAATAAATTTGCATTTCAAAAGCAAAATAGACTTTATTTTGATAAATTGAAAGTCTCTATATAGCCTACTTAGACACCACTTTACCGGGGAAGCACCGGTTTTCAACGGATAACGAGGACGATTCAAATTTCAAATTATAAAAAATAAGTCAGTTAAACAATATCTCGTTTTAAGTTATTCAATGTGTTTTATTGTACATTATGAAGAAAGACTATTTGCCCAACTATCATTCCATCTTGAAAAGTATTATTCCGTTGACAATGCTTTTTATAAGTGCGAATTTCGCGTACGCGCAAACTTGCGTTACAGGGAAAACCTATAATATTTATGCCTATTATCGTTCGGCGGAGGGGCATTGTACGGATGCAAGTTATTTAATTTATGGGAACGCACCCGCGGTTTCGCCCACGGCAAACCAGTCTGCCGCGCCGACCGATTTCACTTTCGGTGGTAAAGGTTGGAAACTCTTGGCTACGAGTATCACGCCCAATACAGCAGGTAATATTACCATAAAACTGCGTCCTTACTATTCCACCTGTAGTGGCGGTTTTATTCTCGCGGATGCCATTTTACTCGTTGACAGTTATGGAAGACATTACATCATCGACAATCCCCAAGGGATAGCTTCCGGGACATGGACAACAAGTACCAACGGAGATGATTTTAACGGCACGTGCCGGTATGTTCAGAAAAACGGCTCTATTACGACTACGACCGAATTTACGTGGATTTTCAACGAAAATGCTCATCTTACGGATTCGGATGGCGACGGTATAATTGATGAGTGTGACTTGGACGATGACAACGACGGTATTCTTGATACTACCGAAGGCTGCTCCACCGTTGCAAATACCAATGAACAAAACGGAACTTTCGGAACATTGGCTTCGGGAACAAGGGATCTTGTTGTTAATCCCGGTAATGGTTATGCTTACGTCGGAAATCTCAATGCCGAAGGAAGGTATGTGGTGGTTGCGCATAACAATGTTGCAAATGTACACGCCAGTACACATTTCGACCACGTTTACGGTCATACTACCGGAGCGGCAAATGATGCTTTTTTGGCAGTAAACGGGTCAAACAGTGTAGGGGTGTTTTATAAGCAAAACCTAAATTTACCGCCGACAGCGAACATTACTTTCGGACTCTGGGCAATGAGTGGGGTTACACCCTCAGAAGCGGGGTCATTCCCATTTAATATCGGGATTAGGATCCAAGATCCGACAGGTGCTATTGTGGCACAAACCTCTACAGGAAGTATTACCGCCACGACTTGGCAGAACGCGAATCTCACATTTACGACAACCGGATATACCGATTACTCGGTAGTGGTTTATAATATCTCGACCTCTATTTCCGGAAATGATTTTTGTATAGACGACATTTACGTTCATGCTTCCGTTCCGGTTTGTAACTTGGATACCGACGGAGACGGAACGCCGGATTATTTGGATTTGGACAGTGATAACGACGGCTGTCCGGATGCGTTGGAAGGGACGCGAAACTTTAAATACAGCGACCTAAATCAAAATACGTCATTGGTAGGTCCTATTAGCGCGAGCGGAATTCCCAAGAATGGATTATCGCAAGGAGACGTTTCGTCAAAAAATGCTTCTGTTAAGAGCGCAGAATGTGATTTCTGTAATTCTGCGAGTAGCTTATTCACCGATACTGATGCCGACGGAATTGGAGATAATTGTGACTCGGATGACGACAATGATGGTATATTGGATACGGTAGAAGGTATTTGCGTCAATCAAAGTGTTTATACCTTTAGTGTAGCCGAGACGTTGGCCGGACAAAGCTCTTTACCTGTAAATGGTGGAACAATACCTTTGAAATTTGTGCTAACAAGTGGTTCGGGCATACCCAATATAGGAGGAGCGGGAATTAATACTTATTTTATTGTAAATTTAACCGTTTCGGATTTCAACAATACATATAGTGGTGTAAATCACGCGTGGGACGGACTACTGACGACCAATGACGGTTTGGCGATTGTTCCCAATGAAACCACTTTTTATACAGGTTTACTCTCGCCCAACAAGGACAAGGTACTCTTTTCAACGCAAAATTTTATTAATATTAGCAGGCAAGACCTTTTCCATAAATTTTTATACTACGGTTTTTTCGACAATTTGGGTACTTTTAGTTTAAGCACCGGTAATTTGCCCGTATTGCCGACAAACTATACAATAACAAATTCGAATATCGAGCTATATAATTATTTTAATCTTGCGTCTGTTTCCGATGGTTACAGTGCCGGTTACTTTGCCGATTTCGTAGATCAACAAAATCTAACCGGTGGGACAGATGTTAACTATACCCACAATTTCTATCCCAAATTTGGAAAAACGTACAATTTAATTTATACCGCTTTTGGAAATGGCGGAGCCACTACAACAAACAGAGGATTAGTTACAATTCGAAATGGTTCTGTAACCATTTGTCAATCATTGGATAGCGACGGCGATAAAATTCCGGACTATTTAGATCTCGATTCCGACAATGACGGATGTCCCGACGCGATAGAAGGCGCTGGAAACATACAATACAATCAATTGGCTTCTAACTCCGGTATCAGTGGCGGAGTCGGAGCAAACGGAATACCAACCGCTGTCGGAAGTGGTCAGTCAATCGGAACTTCTCGAAACGCTTCTGTCTCTGAATGTTGCGACCCTTCATCTTCCGGCTATCCGGATGTAGATGGTGACGGCGTATCCGACGTCTGCGATCTTGACAACGATAATGACGGTATTTTAAATACGGAAGAAGGTTGTTACGACACCGAATACATCGGCGATAATTCCCTCCGATTCGGAGTACCCACGGGAAGTGGCGTGGTTTACATTTCACATTCGTTTGATACGTCCACCCAGCTCTTCAAGCCGAATAAGTCAAACGTTAAAGGAATGATTATTCCGGATAGCGTTACCTATATGACTACCTCCGGGATTACGACCAGTTATAATGCCAGCGGAGCACTTAATGTTACCGGTGTCGATGCAGCAACATTAACAGAAGCAAAAACCAACAACGAGTATTTACAATTTAAGTTCAAAACAGTCAGTACCTATTTTTCCGGTTTTCTGGATTGGTTTAGTTTTTACAACAATACCAATACGAATCCCAAGTTTACAGTTACCTTCGCGATCTCAAACGATGGGTTTGTATCCAATTCCACTACTTTAGGAACAAGAGTTCAAACAGCCGGAGAAGGAGGCGGAGCCTACCCTACCGGAACCAGAAATACGGATAACGACGATTATTATTTGGATCGAAATACGACTTATACCGTCCGCATTTATTTTTATAATTTGGGAGGACCGGCAGTTAATCTGGTCTTTGACGACCCCTGTATCGATTTCGATTATTGCGTGGATACAGACGGAGACGGTTTGGTTAACAGTATTGACCTCGATTCTGACAACGACGGCTGCCCCGATGCGATAGAAGGAGCTGAAAATGTGACCAACAGTATGTTGACGACCGCCGGCGGGATACTCAAAGGAGGCAACGGTGTTGATCCGGCAATACCACCCGCTTCAGGAAACTACAACCAAAGCGTACTGTTGAATCTTGGTAATACAATAGACGCACAGGGTGTTCCCACCATAGTCAACAAGAACGGAGCGGCTGCTACAGATACCATTCAGGGACAAGGCAAAGGACATTCACAAGACGCGCTGCTGAACTCCTGTAAAAATTATTGGATAGGGACGAGCAGTACCGTCTGGGATTTAACCGGAAACTGGACGGCGCAAGAGATTCCGTTTGCCGGTCAGGATGTGGAATTTGCCACCAACGCGAATAACAATAACAACCCGGCGGTAAACAACCTCTATGTTCCGTCCGGAGTGACCAAATCCATCGGCAGTTTAATCAATCAATCTACTAAAGCAACTGTAGTTCCTGCCGGTTCCGGATTGGTAGTGGGTGG
>JBKEBE010000052.1:0-7534 GCA_047973025.1 Paludibacteraceae bacterium | reverse complement strand
CCGGAAGAATTGCCAAAAGTCCTTCCTTGGGTCCATACCGCTATCAGCAACGCTAAAAGGCAACTGCTGGGCGTATATTACAAAGTTAAACCCGAATATTTACAATACTACATCAATCAATTCTGTTATAAATTCAACAGGCGATATTTTGGTGAAAAACAGTTTGACAGATTATTAATCACCGCTGTCAGCTATCCGCCTGACTTCAAATCAAGAATTTACAATAGGAAGAATTGCGGATAATCATATTAATTTTTCTTCAAATTATATATATGTGCTAGAGACCAATGGTGTTGCAAAGCATTCTTTGCCTTTATCTCAAATTACGGCATTAGCTAAAGATAAAGTCTCCAATCAAGAACTCGCTGTATTCCCGAACCCTTTCTATTCTGATATAAATTTCGCAGGATTATTAACCGATGAGGTTCTTTTGGTTTTTAATGCTCAAAACAAACTTAGTATAGAAACCAAAGTAAATGCGGGAAATGTCAATTTAGAACGCCTAAAGTCCGGAATCTATTTCTTGCGGATAGGTGGGAAAACAGCAAAAGTTATTAAACAATGATCATTAAAATAATTCTTTTAAACTACTTAATAATCAACCAACAACAATTACAACCTTGTAAAACTTGGCAGTCTTAGACTCAATATTCTAAATCCGAATCTTTCAGAAAGCTTTCACATTGGTCGCAGATTATTCAATTTCAATTTTTAATTCTATTTTTGCTTTTTCATATAAAAGAAACTACGCCTTTATGTCCGAAGAAATATTTCCAATTGTCAATGATAATGCAGAAATCATCGGATCTGCTACACGTAGTGAATGTCATTCCGGTAGCTTCTTGCTTCATCCTGTGGTACATCTACACGTTTTCAATGAGCATGACGCATTGTATCTGCAAAAAAGAGCAGATAATAAGGATATTCAACCGGGAATGTGGGATACAGCCGTCGGAGGTCATGTCAATCTGAATGAGACGGTATTTGATGCCTTGCAGCGAGAAGCTTATGAAGAACTTAACATAAACACGTTTGAACCGGTTTTTGCATTTCGATGTGTATTTGAGAGTAAAATAGAAAGGGAGCTTGTACACAGTTTCTTTACCTATTACTCGGATGAAATTATCCCTAATCCTGCTGAAATATCCGAAGGAAAGTTTTGGAAATTTGAAGAAATAGAAGATAATTTAGGGAAAATGGTGTTTACCCCAAATTTTGAGAGCGAGTTTGAAAAAATCAAAGCTGCTTTACTTGATTTTTAATTTTTCTTTGATGAATTTTCCAAAACGACACCCGACAAGTTGGAGCAATGAATGTATCCAATTATTCGACTTCAAAAGGACTTGGCAACTCTTCTCGGAGAAACAGCCGGATTGACCTATAACAGAAACGCTGCTTTACCCCCGACATTGTAATACTTCAACCCATCAAAAGAAATAAAGAAAGCCGCATTTAGGAAACGATTGCCTATACCATATCCGATTTCTGCAAAAAACTGATTATCAGTGAGATAAAGCTGGCTCACGTATATACGCTCGCGCGCGACGCCATTTGACAATATCGGTATTCGAGTTAGCAGAAACCGGGGAGTTTCGTACATGAAATGACCTTGTACGTACACCGGAGATGAATTGTAAATTTTCCACGAAAGCGTGTTAAACCCGCCTCCTATCCCGTCGTCTATCGTCTCAGGAAAGTATCTTTTGGTAAAGTACGTAAAATCGTTGAAGTATTCGTCGCGTTGATTAGCAAAAAAACCAAACCCCAAATGATAAACTAACTTGTGCATTAGATCAAATCGGACATTCTGACTTATATCAAATTCGAACCTACTGTAACGCGACGTGCTTCGCATGATTTTACCTAAACTTTGGGCATATTCTACTTTGAACGTCGGATAATCGGACCGGACATTTACCTTCTGAATTCCATCGGTCAGGTAGTACTGTCCGGGTGTCCAACTAAGGCTTAATTTCGGAACAAAGTTGTATTGTGTCTGTAAAGGTTTGCTTGTTACGGGGAGTGTAATCTCGGGATAAATCGGATCTCGAACATGATAATCGATACCCACGCCAAGTTGAAGTCCGTTTGCTATTTCGATGCTGTTGTAAATTCTATAGTAATAATCGCGGTATTGTGCCAAATCCAAATCAATACTGTTGATACTGTCTTGCAGAAGATTTAAAAATCGAGAACTATAACTTGGATTTCCTTTCCCTGCTACAATGTTCAGATAGCCGAGCTTCCAGGGTTCATAATTCCATACGCCGGATATCTCGTAATAAAACTGTTTTTTCTTAAAAAGATAGCCGGCATAAGCATTGAATTTGATGGTTTGCTGTCTTTCCAGATCAAAACCTAATTTGAAATTCTGCCGGTAAGCCAGTCCGTCCACAGTAGAATATCCGATCATACCGGGATTGAACAAACCACTAAAGCCAAAAGTAGCCGATTTATGCCTATACCGAGTATCCATGACCATGTTTTTGGCTATTTCGAGTGCTACATTTGGGTTTTTGACGGTATCCGCGGGATCTGCTTTTGCTTTTGCTTCCGCTTCTTTTATCTTGTGATTCTCAATGATTAAACGATCGTAGCCGGTAAGTGGAAAGGGGCGTAGGTTATCCCACAAGACGGTATCGTTGTTCAACGGTACCGAGTCCAATTTAACTCGATAAATCGGTCCCAGATTGTACTGTTTCTTAGTAGTGCGACTCTGATCGAATCGCACCGTTTTATACGTTAAATTTGCTATAAATTCATTGATTACATGATTTCCCAGATATTTATAGATCAGCTTAATACCGATGCGCGAAGGAAGCAGGAAATTCAGCGAATCATTCCCCATTTCCACATCGAACGTTTGCGTAAAAAATAAATCACTCCCATCGCCTTTCAATCTGAGAATCCTCCAACTCATATCTTCAACCCAAAAGGTTCCTTGTAGGAGTCTTGGATTTTTATATTTTGGAGCATAAGAGATTTCGTAGATTTTCGTACTATCTTTTTTATTTTCGGAAACCAGTTGGTAAGAATAATACCCTGAAGTTTCGACGCGCAAAGGAAGGTAGAATGTTTCACCGGGAACACTTTCTTCATAGATATCCATGCTGGTAAATTTCAAGGGCAAAAGCGCGATGTCCCTTTTTTTGGTTAAGGTTCCTGTAACGTATTTTACATCCTGGTAATAGCTGTTTGGTGCTTCAAATCTGATTTTACTTACCGTTTCAATAATGGCTTCATCGTTATTTACGTCGTGAATAACAAAGTTTGGGATGGAATTCGAATAACGGTACAGAAAGTTCTTCTTTTTAGTGTTCACGAACGTGCGCATGTAAACATCCGATTCGTACGATTTTATTTGCTTGCTGTATTTCTCCGATGCCGCATAGACGCAGTGTAGTATGCTGTCAAGATGTACATTTTCGTGAGCTTTAGCCACAAAAATATTCAACAGGAAAACAGGTATAAAAAAAATCGTATATCGCATTTATTCGGAACGGACTCTTGGTTTAATTGTCAATGCAGAGAAAACAAAGTCGCATAAAAATAACTTTTTATACTACTTCTTTCATTTTTACTGCTAATTGATTGTACAAACTTACGTATTTTTTACCACAAGCGGCGTATGAAATCTTTTTTTTTCGTTTCCTGAGAAAATCGGGTAAGTAGTGTAAAAGAATTAGTTTAATAGTTTAAAATTGGAACATGGAATATCTGAACTAAGCATGAGATTCTTTTGAGCGACTTTCGCCCTTTCTCTCGGTTGTGTAAAATAAAAAATCCACCTTAAAACAGTTCGTTTATACTACTTATTTTGACTACATCGTAAAACAAAAGAAGCTGCCCTTTTGAGACAGCTTCTTCAATAATTGAGATGTATGACTTATCGTGTTATAAAATTACTTTTGCACCCAGGTTTTGGGTTTTGATAAGGTAAATGCGGTTGGGTTGGAGCGCTACATTATTTATGCCAACATTCAAAGCTACTTTCTTGAGCAATGCACCCGTGATGGTGTATATGTTCAATTCATTCAGACCATCCAGGTTATTGAATACCAACTGATTGCCTGACGTATAGAAAGTTGATTTCACATTGAAAATAGTGCTAAATCCGGTTTCTGTCGAATACTCGTATGCACCTATATCGGAATAATCGCCTTGCGGACGAGCTATGCCTATAATGTCGTCTGCGAGATAATCATCACCGGCATCGATACATATTGATGTTACTTTTAGTTTCCAGTTAGCACTTAAATCATTACCCGCGTAGTATCCTGCCGTGTTGTCCGGAGCCACAAAATCCGGTCCATCCGCGGCGGTATTATCCGCATTCAGATTCAGATTGTCTCCTAACGTAGCGGCTGTAAGCTGTGAACTCGAAGCATCGTAGTCCTGTAATTTAATTGTGTTTCGGTAACCTGCCCACCACCGGCGGCACCTCCAAATTCGTACCCGGCATTTGCCGTAAAAAACACGGACGAATGTGCGGCTCCCTGAAACATCATGTTGAACGTAAATCCTTTCCAGCTGACTTCCGGCGTGAATGAATAGAATATTTCAGGAACGCGTGAATATCCGATGGGCACTTTATCCCGTTCATCGATCTGATTATCGTTGTTAACGTCGCGGTATTTCAAGTCGCCCGGGATAATCGGTCCACCAAGCGTAGTCTGATTGGGAGACTTCGCGATTTCTTCTTCGGAAGTAAAAAAGCCCAAGACCTCGTAACCGCGAAACTGACCAATTCGATATCCGGCATACTTTTGATACGCCGGCGTTCCGGCAGGATCATCGTAGTTCAGAATCACGTTGCGAGCGAAACTGTAATTCCCCTTCAGCGCGTATTCAAATTCTCCCAACTTTTTCCGATGCGAGAGTTCCATTTCGTAACCCCAATTTTTTACCGCGCCGATATTGTATTGTGGAGAAGGAATTCCCGTTGTGTTTAATAACGAACGAGCTTGCATCAGAATGTCTTTTCGGTTCTCATAAAAAAAGTCAGTCGTGATATTCAACAGATTACCGTCAAACAACCGTAAGTCCAATCCGATGTTTCTTTTTAGCGCGGTTTCCCACGTCAGATCCAGATTTTCGCTTCGGGCTTCATAAATTCCGCCTAAGCTGGTAGGATTTGTAGTGCCGAAAGCAAAGTGCTGCAAGTTGGATCTTGATGTTGAGACATGTGTATAGAGACCTTGCCACAAGAATCGGCTTCCTCCGATTTTGTCGTTACCTACCAGACCTATGGACCCTCTGATTTTCGCGAAATTGAATACTTTTTTTTAACTTTTCATGAAAGTCTCTTCCGTGATCACGTAACCGGCCGAAAAAGCGGGAAAGAAACCATATTGATGTCCAGGAGCAAAATTTTCAGATCCGTTGTACCCCAAATTGATCTCCGCTAAATATTTTCTGGCGTAGTCATATTCTACACGCGCCGCATACCCTTTCAAAACATAAGGCAATGAAGAGCCATACTGGTCATTCTGTTGATTATAAACGAGTGTACCTTGTAGCTTAGATAATCCGATCTGTTTTTCGTAGTGTCCTTTCAGTTGGAGTCCCACTCTTTTGTAGGCGGCAGTTGTTGATTCGCCGGTATAGTGAAATGCCGAGGCTTCGAGTGTTTGATCGTATGTACCGGTTGTGGGATTGTAGTAATAGGTATCGGGTTGCTCGCGATAACTTTTCATGGATCCGATAGAGCTGTTGAACGATAAATTAATATCAAAAGTCAATCCCGGTGTTATGAAGCTAAGATCGTTCCTCAATACGCCGACAATGTCGTAGGTGTTGGTTCGGGTATTGTCATAGCCTGAATTTGCTATTTTGACCAAAGGGGTGCTGCTCCCGGAAAGTGCGGCGGCATAGGTTCCATCCGGATTGTAAATCGGAGTTTTGTAAGGTTCCCATGCCAAAATCGTTTGTAGGATATTGGACACATCCGGAAATCCGTTTTTCTCGCCGGTAAGTCCGCTTATGTTGGCACTTAGGGTTTGATATTTATCTATCTGAATGTCAAAGTTTGATCTAAAATTAAACTGATGATAATACGTATCGGAACTGTACCGTGGGTTGATATCGGTATATTTAAACATGCCTCCTTGGTCTAAATAACCGAGCGAAACAAAATATTTCACCTTCTCGGTTCCCCCCGATACGTTCATGTTGTACTTATTTTGCATGGCAAACGGCTTGGTTACCGTTTGGTACCAGTTGATGTCGGGATATCTGTACGGGTCTTCCCCTAAGCGAAATCCTTCCAACGACCGGTCTGAGAGATAGCCGTCGTTGTTCGGGTCTTTGTTGTCGTTTATCGTAGCAATTTTGCGTAGCAACAAGTGTTCGTACGATCCGAGAAATTTAGGGATATTAACAGGTTGTTGGAAACCGGTATTTACTGTAATGCTAATATTCGGTTTTCCGACCTCGCCCCTCTTGGTCGTGATCAAGATTACCCCGTTGGCTCCCCGTACTCCGTAAACGGCTGTAGATGAAGCGTCCTTCAAGACCGATATGGTTTCAATCTCATTGGGATCGATCTGCGAAAAGCTCTCACGCTCTACTCCATCTACAATGATTAATGGACTGGTATTAACCCAGGTAGATTGTCCGCGAATAAATATAGCGGCGGCATCCTCTCCGGGACGACCCGACGTTTGGACGGTAACAATACCGGGTAACTTTCCGGTAATAGCTGTACTCAGGTTTGATGTCGGTACCGAAAGAATTTCTTTCGACTTCAGGGTATTGATTGAACCGGTTACTGTAGCTTTATTCTGCGTCCCATAACCGACAACCACAACTTCAGAAAGGTTCATGACATCTTCATCAAGAACGATTTTCATCTCGCTTCCTGTAACAACTTTGAGGATTTTTTGATTGAATCCGATATAAGATACCACAAGTTTATCTTGAACACTATTTACATTGAGTTGAAAGCGTCCATCCAAATCAGTAACCACGCCGATTGTTGTATTTTGAATAAGAACAGATACCCCCGGCAATGTGGTTCCTGTTTGGTCGTAAACGACACCGGAAACTTTTATGTTCTGTCCGAAAACATTCACGCACAGAACGAAAGTCAGAATAAGTACCATAAATGAAATACGGACAAATCTGAATGATAATCTTAGTGACATAACATAGCTAATTTATAGATTAGAAAAAACAGACAATTAATTGTTTATAATTTTGAAATTTGTAGTCTTTGTACCTTCATTTACTTTTACGATATATACTCCTTTCGGAAGTGGATGCATATTAATGATGGTATCATAGCTGAACAAATCATCGTAAGTGATTTGTCCGGCAGTATTGAAGATTTGCACATTAACCTGCGCCGGATTATCGGATTCTATGAGCAGATTCCCCTGAACGATTCTGGCTCTAACCGATTTGGAATTTGATTCGGACAAGTCATATAGAGCGGTTGCTGAAGGCAGTTTGGCTACAAACGAGACGGTTGAGCCTTTCGTTTCGGCGGAAGTTCCAAGTTGGATATCTTCTGTGGTTTCGGAATTCCCTTTTG
>JBKEBE010000108.1:0-22639 GCA_047973025.1 Paludibacteraceae bacterium | reverse complement strand
GTCTATTTGCAACTTAGGATATTTAAGCGAATCACTTGTTCATAACGAAACAGATTGTAGGTTAAATTTATCAACCCGACAATACCTTTCGCCCTTACAATGCCGACCGATCTCAAAATCAAACCGTTCATACTCTGTTCCATACATCCGAACCCATGTTCTACTCTTGACCTGATCTTTGACTTTTCCGTGTTATTTGCTTTTTGAAGGTCTGTTAATGGTTTGTTTCTATACCCTTTTTCGCAGACTTTATTGTTCATCTCATATTTGTCGATTATGTTTTCCTGTTCTTCCCCCGTGTAAGCGCTGTCGGCATGTAAATCCTGTCCTTTATCGTCTTCGGTTAACAAATCGTCCAATGGCTGTGAATCGTGTACGGAAGCATCCGTAACTTCATAGGTATCAACAAATTTACTCTTTGTATCCACTTTCGCTTGATTTTTATACCCGTAAAATGTTTCATTGTTCTTCTTGACCCAACGCGCGTCAATGTCTTTATGTCTTTTCTTGTTGGGTGTATCGTTCCATAATTCATCGCCACGACCCTCTTTTATCGCTTGATTTTCTTCCCGCGTATTACGCTGACGTGGTGCTACCGTAAAACTCGCGTCTATCATTTTACCTTCGTTCATTATCAGTCCTTTGGATTCAAGGTAATCGTTAAACTCTGAAAATATCTTCTCAACCAAACCTGCTGTTGTAAGCATTTCACGAAATGCCCATACGGTTTTCTCGTCCGGTACTTTATCGCCACTTGACAAACCAAGAAATTGCTTGAAACTAATCCGATCGATAATTTGATATTCCAACTGAGTGTCGCCTAATCCGTAATAACGTTGCAAAATCAATATCTTAAACATCATTACCACATCATAAGGTTTTGTCCCCGCGTTGCTTTTCTTTTCTGTATTTAACATGACGTCTTCCAAGGTAGTTCTGAACATCTCGAAATCGATAACCTTACTGATCATTTCTAAGGGATTACCTATGGCTGAAAGTTTATCCACACTTGTTTCTTCGTCAAACAGACCCCTGTTTCCGGTTGTTTTATATTTAAGCATATATTTTGCTGTTTTATCACACAAATATACGAATAATACCCTGAATACCAAAATTTTAATTTATAGAAGTCCCCTTTATTGTTCGTTCGATTACCTTCTCCGACTTTTCTTCTCTCGGTTTCTCCAAGGCTTTTCATTCCGTGTACCTCCCTTGTAATCTTTCTTTTCAGTCCTTGTTTTCAACGACTTTGATCCTTTCGCTTCTGCTATATTTACATCTTCAACCCCATTAAAAGCGTCAAACAGCTTATCTTTTTGATCCATAAATACATCAAAGAATGTGAACTTATTGGTTACTTCAATGCCGCCTACATGGATTGACTTATCTTCCGTCACGTCATTGATTATTCCCAAAATCCGACGTGGACTCATGCCGTCTTTGCTCCCCAAATTGATTTTTAGCCGAGTCATTCCGGCTGACTTTTTACCCCTTTTTCCTCCTTTATCTTTACCGGAATTATCATCATTTCGCGCAGATTCTTTGACATTCAAGTCTTCAGCGTCTCTGTAATAATCCAGAAAGCGGTTAAATTCGAGCGAAACAAATCTTTTCAGCAGTTCATCTTTGGGCAGGTATTCCAGTTGCTTCATGATTTGCTCCATGTATGGTTCTATTTGTTCTTCATTTACCGCTACGTGTTGCATCTTGTCAATCAGGTAGAAGAGTTGTTTTTTGCAGACTTCCAATCCATTGGGGATTAACTGCTGCTCAAAATTACGATTCAACATCCGCTCAATATCCCTTATCTTGAATTTCTCTTTCGAATGAATAATGGATACCGATACCCCGGTTTTGTTGGCGCGTCCGGTGCGTCCGCTCCGGTGTGTATAGACTTCTACGTCGTCCGGAAGATTGTAATTTATCACGTGAGAAAGATCGCTTACATCCAATCCACGCGCGGCAACATCAGTCGCGACGAGCAATTGGGTATGACGAATGCGGAATTTATTCATTGCCATGTCTCGCTGTGGCTGTGATAAATCGCCATGAAGCGCGTCAGCGTTGTAGCCATCCTGAATCAATTTATCAGCTACATCCTTTGTCTCCTGACGCGTGCGACAAAAAACGATGCCGTAAATGTCCGGATTCAAATCCACAATGCGTTTTAGCACCAAATACCGCTGACGAGCTTGTGAAATGTAGTAGATGTGACGTACATTTTCATTCCCCTGGTTTCTTTTTCCTACCGTAATTTCATGATAATCATTCATGTATTTACTCGCGATACGCTCTATTTCGGAAGGCATAGTTGCCGAGAACAACATGGTACGACGTGTGGACGGTGTTTCGACTAAAATTCGTTCAAGTTCTTCCTTGAAGCCCATATTCAGCATTTCGTCTGCTTCATCAAGTACTAAAGAATTAATATAGAGTAATTTAATTTTTTCACGTTCTATTAAATCGATTAAGCGTCCGGGAGTTGCTACAACTACTTGGGGCTTTTTTCCCAGTTCCGTAATTTGTTTTCGAATATCCTCTCCACCGTAAACCGGAACAATTTTAACGTCAGGCAAGTATCGGGCAAAGCTTTGGATATCTTTTGCTATTTGAATGCAAAGCTCACGTGTAGGTGCTAATATCAATGCTTGAACTTGATGTTGTCTTACATCAATCTTATTTAAAATCGGAAGTCCGAAAGCGGCTGTCTTTCCGGTTCCGGTTTGAGCAAGTGCCACCAGGTCAGTTTCTTGTTCGAGTAAAAAGGGAATGGCTTGTTCCTGCACAGGCATAGGATTCTCATACCCAAGTGCTTCGACAGCCGAAAGAAGCTCGGCTCTCAAATTCATTTCTTTGAATGTCATTTTGTAAAGTTTAGCACACGTCAGAGGCGGTTATCCGAAGCCATGTCGGTCTATATCGACATTAAAAGCCTTTCTGTAGAAGTAAAAAAATAAATCCCAAGCGGGGACGTGTACCATAAAGATCACCATCTATCCTTTGCGGACAGTAAAATTCAGATTTCTACCCACAACGCGTTTGTTGTTTTTAAATCGGGCGCAAAGGTACAGAAAATAATTGGGATATTACTTATCTCAACAGGGAAAACGCTTTACGTAAGTTCAATTAGTAAATGCAATTTTTTGAAAGCAACAAATGGATAGAGACATTTGTGCTGTATTGAACTCAATAATATGGAATTAGTATTTCAAAAAAATATAGATGAGTTCCATCCATGAATCTACATTTTATTAAAATAAATTTTGGATTTACTTCATCACTTCCAACTTGGCAAATTTCAGCAGGAGCGATTTTTTTCCACTTTCGCCGAAGTCGATTTCAGCTTTCTCATTTCCGTCAACTATACTTGTTTCAAGCACCTTACCTATCCCGAAGATACTGTGTTTGACAAACGTTCCGACCGGTAATTTCTCGTTTTCGACAATCGTTTTTTCGGAAAACGTTGCCAACTTTTTAAGTTTACGAGATTGGGGAGATTCCGCCGGAGATTGAGCCACTCTTGGCTTGAAAACAGATTCTTGTCGGAAACGATTTCGTTCGATCTCCAAATCATCATCCCAGTTGTTAAATCGGGGATTCGTGTGGGATGTAAAGCTGTTTTCTTCGCTGTATTCCAAGAAATCTTCGTCAATGTCTCTCAAAAACCGACTGGGGTTTGCGAAGTTGACCTGCCCATTGCGAAACCTTGATTTCGCGTAGCTGATGAAACAATTTTCTTCAGCTCGGGTTATTGCTACGTAAAAAAGCCTTCGCTCTTCTTCCAACTCCCGTGGCGATTCGGCGTAGGGCGATGGGAAAAGTTGTTCTTCCATGCCTACAATGAAAACAGTCCTAAATTCCAGCCCTTTCGCGGCGTGGATGGTCATGAGTGTAACCTTGTCATCATCGTCATTTTTTTCCGTATCTTGGTCGGTCAGGAGCGATACTTCCGATAAAAAATCCGGTAGAGTGGCTAATTCGCCATCCTCTTTCTTTTTATTTTCCGTAAATTCATGTACGGCATTCAGCAATTCTTGTACGTTGTCAACTCGACTTAAACTCTCCGCGGAGCGATCGCCCATGGCATCGGCAATGACTCCGGAAGTTTTTACGATGCTTTCAGCTAATTCGTACGCGTCTATCGTGGTAATTTGTTGTGTGAAAACATCAATCATGTCCCTGAACTTAGCCAATTTCGTGGCAGTACCGGCATTTACATCCAAATTGTATTTCAGCATATCTCGCAAAACAGTCCAGATGCTTACTCCGTGGAGCTGAGCGGTGGTTGTCAACTTATCCATAGTTACGTTTCCTATACCGCGTGCAGGAAAGTTGATTACACGCTTTAGCGCTTCTTCGTCTTGGTTGTTGCACACGAGACGAAAATACGAAATCACATCTTTTATCTCTTTGCGCTGGTAGAAAGAAAGTCCGCCGTAAACCCGATAGGGAATAGAATTTTTGCGTAATGCTTCTTCCATGACACGCGACTGCGAGTTGGTACGATACAGTACAGCGAAATCATCGTAGTGTCGATTTTCTTCTTCCTGTATCTTGTTGATGTTAGTTGCTACGTTGAAAGCTTCTTCAAAATCGGTCATGGTGGATGAGACCTGAATCAGATTACCGTCTTCTTTCTCCGAAAAAATTGTTTTGCGAATCTGTTCCGAATTTTTTTCGATCAGACTGTTAGCCGCTTTGACGATGGATTTTGTTGAACGATAATTTTGTTCCAATTTGAAAAGCCGCGTATTTTGATACGTCTGCTGAAATTTCAGGATGTTGTCGATGTTCGCCCCGCGGAATGAGTAGATACTTTGAGCGTCGTCGCCTACTACGCAGATTTGTTGATGACTTTCGGCTAACTGTTTGATGACCATGTATTGCGCGAAATTGGTGTCTTGATATTCGTCAACCAGTATAAATCCAAAGAGGTCGCGGTATTTTTCGAGTGTTTCAGGATAGTCTCTGAAAAGAATATTTATATTCAACAGAAGATCGTCAAAATCCATCGCGTTAGCTTGCTTGCAACGATTAGCGTAGATGGCGTAAATTTCGTTAGTACGGGGTACGCGCGCGTATGTATCCGCTTTCAGAAAATCGGGATTCTCGAAATAGGCTTGAGAAGTGTAAAGGTTATTTTTGGCGAAAGAGACGCGTCCGTAAATATTGCCGGGTTTATACACTTTTTCGTCCAATCCCATCTCTTTAATGATACTCTTGAGCAGGCTTTTGGTATCGGAAGTATCGTAGATGGTAAAGTCCTTAGTAAATCCGATGAGTGGAGCTTCAGCTCGTAAAATACGCGAGAAGACAGCATGAAAAGTTCCCATCCACAAATAACGGGTATTTTGATAACCGACTAATTCCCCAATACGCTTGCGCATTTCACGAGCGGCTTTATTCGTAAATGTAAGCGCCAAAATGGATGCGGGCGAAACACCTTGCGCGAGTAGGTAGGCTATTTTGTAGGTCAGTACGCGCGTCTTGCCCGAACCGGCACCGGCAATGACGAGCGATGGTCCGTCAGTATAGGTTACCGCGTCAAGCTGGCTTTTATTTAAGTCGTTGAGAAAATTTGTCATTAATTCAGGAGTGTGATATTAAGGAGTTGAAAATGATGGAACACAGGTTCTACTACCATCAAACTTTTAATGCAAAGTTACGTGATAATTTTCACTTTCCACGCATGCCTATAAAAATTGCAAAACAAGACTTCTGCCGGTCAGCCTGTGGGATATATGCTTTAGCGTGTCAGACCGATAGTGAGTATTCTCAACCGTGAGCTACAAAACACATCCAAGCACGGTATCAGGAGCTATGAATGCGAATACAAGACGCAATTCTACATGATGACCTAAATGAAAACCGATGCCTTCGATGTGATTGCTACTACAACAATGGGAATTCATCAGAGAAGATATAATCTTACTCTGTTGGGAGCTGTAGGCATTGCGTCGCAAGCCAAGTAAACGGTCAATTAGCGTATGTGTTCCCAAACTCGAAAAATCATCCATAACATAGAAAACACCGCCAAAAGTACTGATATTATCAGATTTTATCGCTACTTTTGTTTTCATGCAAGAGACACTTGAATTGATTGCTTAAACAAATTATTAACGCGAATTCTGTTGCATTTGCAAGTTGAATTTAGCTGATTCAAAAAAAAATGAAAGTTGTAATTATTGGAACTGGATATGTAGGATTGGTATCCGGAGCTTGCTTTGCCGAAATGGGAGGCAACGTTACGTGTGTGGACGTAAACGCTAAAAAAATTGAAAACCTGCAAAAAGGAATCATCCCGATTTACGAACCCGGGTTGGAAAACATGGTCTTACGGAACGTCAAGTCCGAAAGATTGCATTTCACTACTCGGCTAAGTGATGTGTTGGATGAAAGCGAAGTCGTATTCAGCGCGGTGGGCACTCCCCCAAACGATGACGGAAGCGCGGATTTGAGACATGTATTAGACGTAGCTCGCGAAATTGGGGCAAAAATGAACAGCTACAAACTTCTTGTTACAAAAAGTACTGTTCCCGTAGGTACTGCCAAACTTGTTAAAGATGCGATTCAAAATGAATTAGACAAGAGAGGGCTTGCCATCCCTTTTGATGTAGCTTCCAATCCGGAATTTCTGAAAGAAGGCGACGCGATAAACGATTTTATGAGTCCCGACCGCGTAGTAGTGGGTACGGATAGCGAAAGAGCAAAGGAATTATTAACCAAACTTTACCGTCCATTTTTGCTGAATAATTTTCGGGTTATTTTCATGGATATCCCTTCTGCCGAAATGACCAAATACGCCGCCAATTCGATGCTTGCCACTCGAATCAGTTTTATGAACGACATTGCCAACCTATGCGAATTGGTCGGAGCCGACATCAACATGGTTCGTAAAGGAATTGGCACGGATGCGCGTATTGGGAGTAAATTTCTGTACGCGGGGACAGGTTACGGAGGCTCTTGCTTTCCGAAAGACGTACAAGCACTGATTCAAACAGCCGAAGAAAATGGGTACAAACTTCGCGTACTACAAGCCGTTGAAGAAGTGAATAACCATCAAAAAGGAGTACTGTTCAACAAATTACGGAAACGTTGGGGAAAGGATATGACCGGCAAGACCGTCGCCCTTTGGGGTCTTGCTTTCAAACCCAACACCGATGACGTCCGGGAAGCTCCCGCATTCGTTATCATCGAACAACTTTTAAGAGCCGGTGCTAAGGTTCGTTGCTTTGATCCGGTTGCTATCCCAGCGGCTAAGGAGCAGATTCAATATTTAAATAATATGCAACGCAATAAACCTGAAAACGAGGGACCGGATTATTCAAAAATTTATTTTGCAAACGACATTTACGATGCCTCGCTTGACGCGGACGCGCTGCTTCTCGTAACCGAATGGAAAGAATTCCGGATGCCAAGTTGGAAAGTAATCTTAAAATCAATGCAAAATCCGCTCTTACTGGATGGAAGGAATATTTACGACAAGAGCGAAATGGAAGAAGCCGGATTTGAGTACGAAGGAATTGGATAAATCTATCTTGCCCTTTGAAAAGTAGTTTAATCATACTTTCTTTTTTTTCCATCGGGTTGCTCACCGGACTATTCGGGCTTCTCCCGGAAGAATGGATCAGCGGTAAATGGAGTTTCTACGTACTTTGTTTGCTGATGTTTAGTGTGGGTGTCGGCATCGGGCATGATAAAAATTCGGTCGTCCAATTCCGAAAACTCTCCCCAAGACTGATGGCGTTGCCTATCGTAACTGTTGTTGGCACGTATTTGGGAATTTTGGTCGTGAGCATTTTGTTGAAGGAACGGTCGTTGACCGATTTGCTGGGGATTGGCTCCGGGTTTGGCTATTACTCGCTGTCAAGTGTTTTAATTACCCGATATGTAGGCGTCGAGTTAGGTACTGTTGCCCTGCTTGCCAATATTATCCGTGAAGTTCTGACGTTGCTTTTAGCTCCGTGGATGGTCAAATATTTCGGCCCGTTGGCTCCGATTTCTGCCGGCGGTGCAACGACTATGGATACCACTTTTCCCATTATCGTCAAAAATTCCGGGAAAGAATTTTCCGTCGTTTCTGTCTATCACGGATTCGTGATGGATCTTTCCGTTCCGTTTTTAGTTGTTTTATTTTGCAGGCTGAATTAGGAGCTACCGAAAATGAACGAATTTTACAACTGCTCCGCGGTAATTTATGAAGTAAATCAAATAGTTACTACTTTTCGACAAGCCAGGGTAAAAATGAATCATCTAAATTAATCCTTCAAACAACCTGCGGAAAAACCAAACTGTTTACTGAAGCCGATCTTGTACACATCGCCGGCATTTCAGATCACGACCCGGTGCAAGGTACTGAACGAATCGTACTCAAAATTGCGCCACAAGTAACCGGTGTCGCTAATACTGATGAATGATCTGCCAACGTGACGGTAGCCACCGACTTCAAGTCCGGAATCTAGAACAGGTCATCGCGCGAATAATCCTATAATATTTTGATTCGATCGTCAGAATATCTCAGCCATCATACACCGAACGCTACCACCACCGTACTTTTCGATAGTCGGGACCGGAATCACAACCGGCTTGTTGTATTTGGTCAAAGTAGAAATTTGAGTCTCATCGAACGCCGAATAAGCCGATTGCGACATCACTAAAACTTTCTCATCACTCCCACTCTTCAGTAGAAGCATATTCCCACAAAATCTATTCATTTGGCTTGCCGATATTTCCACAATTTCTTTTCCCGAATCAGTCAACTCGTCTTCTATTTTTTTTCGCTCGTTCCGGTTACTGATAGCTTCCAACGCTACCACAGCATATTTGTTCCCCATACACATCATCACGTTAGTATGATATATTGGGAGAGATTCTTTGCCAACCGTCTGATACGCATAAAAATAGACGGGTTTGAAATCAATTTCGCGACAAAATTTCACAAAGAGTTCTTTATTCGTTCTCGGCGAAATACACGCGTAAGCAATTCTATTTTTTCTATCGGGTACAATACTACCTGTACCTTCTAAGAAATAATTTTTTTGTTCGAAATTAGAGTAATCGGTATAGTCAAATTTTTTGCCCAATTGATTTTCTATCTCTATCAAAATATCCATTCGTCTCTCTAAACGCCTATTTTCTGCGTATATGGGATAAAAAATCACGTGATTATTCAGGTGAAACGATATCCAATTATTTGGAAAAACAGCGTCCGGCGTTCTCGGATAAGGCGTATCCTTTACGACAATTACCCGAACACCGGCATTTCGGAGTGTCGTAACCATATTCCGAAATTCAATCAACGCCTGTTGCTGAATTTGAAATAAATCATTGTCATCATTCTGCTGAAAATAGTTATTTGCAGCCGTTTGAGTATTATAACCGAAAAAAGCCGGTTCAATCATTAATACCGTATTTGCAATATAAGGTACAGAAATAGCTGATGTCATGATAATCAGAGTAAATTAAATGTTTCAAATAAGCTTCACAAGATTGAATTGGTCGATAAAATCATGCGATTCTACAAATATAGTGCATTTTGATATTTTTTTGCATAAAATTTCAACTAAACTTACACACCAATTTTTAAACGTGTCCCATCAGACAACAAATTACAACTTTATTCTTTTTTAGCTCAATAATCCTATTTTTATTACTAAATTTGCACTTTCAATTAATAATTAATACATTAAACGACCCGATATGAGCAAAACGAAAAAATTCCTACTTCAGGAAGATGAGATTCCGACGCAATGGTATAACATCACAGCAGAAATGCCCAATAAACCACGTCCTTTAATTCATCCGGCGACGAAACAACCATTGACGCCCGAAGATTTATATCCTATTTTCTCGCAGGAAGTAAGTCGTCAAGAGTTAAACACAACGGATACCTGGATTGAAATCCCGGAAGAGGTTCGCGATAAATATAAAATTTACCGTCCCTCGCCACTTGTTAGAGCCTATAACTTAGAAAAAGAATTGGACACGCCGGCTCATATCTATTTCAAAAATGAAAGTGTAAGTCCTGTCGGCTCACACAAACTCAATTCCGCCTTAGCTCAAGCCTACTATTGTAAGAATGAAGGGATTACAAATATCACAACCGAAACCGGAGCCGGACAATGGGGAACCGCATTGGCTTTTGCCGCCAAAGCTTTCGGATTGGAATTGGCTGTTTACATGGTTAAGGTCAGCTATCGTCAGAAACCCTATCGTCGTTCGCTAATGCAGACTTGGGGAGCAGAAGTAATAGCATCTCCCAGCATGTCAACAAAAGCAGGGCGAAAAATTATTACTGAAAATCCTACCAATCAGGGTAGCCTCGGGACAGCGATTTCGGAAGCCATTGAATTAGCGATGCAAACACCCAATTGTCGCTACACCTTAGGAAGTGTACTCAATCACGTATCTCTTCATCAAACTGTGATTGGGCTTGAAGCCGAGAAACAAATGGAAATGGCCGGAGAATATCCTGATATTGTCATTGGATGTTTCGGTGGAGGCAGCAATTTCTCCGGTATATCTTACCCATTTCTAAGACATAATTTCAGCGATGGTAAATCGACGCGATTCATTGCCGCGGAGCCTTCTTCCTGCCCCAAATTAACCCGTGGTGTATTGGAATACGATCACGGCGATGAAGCCGGTTATACCCCGCTTATTCCGATGTACACACTTGGACATAATTTCTCTCCGGCAAATATCCATGCCGGTGGACTGCGCTATCATGGCGCGGGAAGTATCGTAAGCCAGTTACTGGAAGACAAATTAATTGAGGCATTGGATATTCCGCAATTGGAGTCTTTTGAAGCAGGCATTACCTTTGCACGTACAGAGGGAATCGTTCCCGCGCCCGAATCTGCTCACGCGATAGCCGCCGCTATCCGCGAAGCGAATAAGGCAAAAGAAGAAGGAAAAGCGAAAACAATTTTATTTAATTTGTCCGGACACGGCTTTGTCGATATGACCGCTTACGATTCTTATTTCGACGGTGATCTGCGCAACTATGAGCTAACACAAGAAGATATTGCTAAAACGACCGCCGTATTGGAAAAAATTATACGGTAATACATAAATTCTCTAAATCAAAGAAGAAGCTGTCATGTAGAGACAGCTTCTCTTTTTTAGTTTTCTCCCACTGATTAAACAACCACCTTCTTAGAAGGTAGATTTAGAAGTACGAAAAATTCAGGCAAAGCCTTCATAGCTCTTTGAACAAAGTTAATCGAACAAAGAAAAGTTCTCTGAAAGACCTTCTTCCTTTTTATCCTGCTCTTCTTGATAACGAACATAACGACGGATCAGGTCTTCATCCATTCCAACAGTATTGACAAAATAACCACGAGACCAAAAGTGATTGCCCCAGTAAGGTTTTTGTTTCAACTGAGGATAACTTTTGAAATGCTTTATGGTTAATTTGCCCTTGACGGTACCAAGCAATGTTGAAACTGATACATTTGGTGGAATGGAGACAACTATGTGAATGTGGTCAAGCTGCACATTTAGTTCTTCAACTATACAGCCTTTCGATTCGCAAAGCATACGAATATCGTGATCGACTAAGGTTTTAACAAGACCGCTCAGTACACGAAAACGATATTTTGGACACCTGACTATATGATATTGGCAATTCCAAATCACATGGCTCTGCTTTTTGTAGTTTGGCATAATGCAAATGTACAAAAAAACGGGTAGAACCAAGAACAACATAACCACCTTCATAGAAGGTGGATTTCCGAGTTAAATTAAAAAAGTAAAAAAAACTATTTTCTTACCGTCTTTTTAACAATACCTCTCTCGAAAGCCCGTGCTGACAAAGCACTTCGAAAGTGGTTTTTTCTACTGAACAAGATTTAACATGGATGTAATCCGATGGTTCATCCAACTGCCAGTTACCGTTGATGGTAAGTGCTATCAAGGATGGTTTTGATGGGTTATTAATCCAAGTACGCGAATAAACACTTCGCTCAACGCGTTTGCCGGATTCGTCATACTGTTCATCCGTTGCGCCTTCGTAGAATCGCAGATCGGGATCGGCGACACTCAACAGCAATTGGTCGGCGGCAAGTGCTCTGGTCATGATCAAAGCAGGCATACTGACTTCAAGCAAGCAACTATCATCACGGTAAACTCCGGCTTCAAAGAAGACATAAGCGGTAGTATTGCTCATCCGGTCGCGGACAATATGTGCCACCGAGTCTTGTTGTAGTACCTGATACAGTTGCTGTTGTGTTGGGGACAATGATTTTCGTACGGATTTAAGTGTTTTTGTATCCGGCTGAATGAGTGCCAGATATTCGTAATGGTCGCGGGTTGCCTTTTTCCCGTGGTTAATGTAGGCTAATGAAAACGGATTTTGCGTCGGCTCATCGGTCTCTTCGTGCAATGAATGTTGTACACTTCTTTTTAACTGTACTTCCGCGTTTTTCACAAAAAAATGATTATTCAGTCCATCCGTTATTTCCGTTACTTTTTGTGTGATAACTTTACGATAAGGAAAAGCGTTGATTCTCTTCCCATTAAGTAACATCGGTTTTAGTTGAGCGGGTTGATACACCTGAAACAAGGTCGTATGTACTTCGTTGTCCAGGATCCCGGATCGGATATTGCTACCGAGTGCAATTACCCGATTATCGAAGAAGAAGAATGATTTGCGCGCGCGAAGTGAGCCATTGTATTTGTCATGTTCATGCAATTTCATCGCATAAGCTCCGTCTCGATGACCGATCGAAATACCTCCCGCAAAGGCTTCATCCGAAAGAAGTAATTCTTCGTAACCCGATTCCGCGTCAAGATTTTTGATTGTCGCCCGCAACTTTTTCATGGGAATTTCGGTCGCTGTCGTTCCCGGAAAATGATTCCAATCCCACCCGGCTTGTGTAAATCCGGATCCAAAATTGGAAATAGGTTCTCCGGTTGCCATTATCTGTAACTGCCCGTGATTCAGATATCTACCATAAAGATTGGCTCCAAGATACGTTTCTGTTGCCCAGAGATAACGACTGTGTCCCATGGCAGTAACCATCCAATTATCACGGCGATGAACAGAAAGGGATGAATAAGGAAAAACACGATTACCGGAAAGCAATCTCTCCGGTAAGATACCCATTTTGGTAAACTTGCGTTTATCCGGTGTGATCGAATCGCCGACCATTCGGATGTACGTGGCTGCCATCTCCCGATCGAGCGTATCTTTCCCGTCAGGAGTACCTGACCACGCCAATCGCGCGTAGTGTGCAGGGTTCAGATGCCCTTTTCCGTCAGGATGACGACCGGAGAGTGATAGGGGCCAGTTTACCAAATTACAATAATACCGCATGGACAACAATGCTTTCTTCAGATTCTCACGTCCGGTCTGCCCGACTGAAAAAGAAGTACCATGTAGTATCCAAACCGCGTTAACGGCACCCTCCAGTCCACCTACGGCATAAGCCGGGTAGTTGTGCCTGTGATGGAAAATGGAGCCGTCTATTTTAAATGTTCCGGAAGTACCGTCGGAATACTGCAACCCATTATCAACCCATCGTGTAAAAGTCTGAAGATAGCGTACCTTTTCGGGTGTGTCCTCCATCATCAGAATACTTGCCAATCGTCCGGTCAACGAAGTATTAAAAGCATCTACATCCATACCGGGTAGTAGCGGTCGGGTTTTAACTTCGCCGGTACCGGCAAACCACTCCATAGCTTTTTGAACCGATTTATCCAATTGATTTAACGCGAGGACATCCCGCATCAAAATAGCTGACGCGTAATACTGTCGCATACTATAACCCAAGTGGTGGAGCGTACCCATGGCGCTACCTGTCCTGAACCCTTGGTCTAACATATGCCGAGTCAGGTCTATAAACATTCCGGCAATGGTTTCTTTTTCTTTTCCGTCCGTATTATTGCGATAAGCAATAGCCAAATCAAACAGTAGTTTATTGAGCTTACTAATTCCCATATCATTGTTATAAAGCAAGTTATAACGTGGCGCACCCATTCGTTCATACGTTTCTCCGTAACGCTCAAAAAACACGGGTAGTCCTGCAATGGTACCGTCCGTATTAAAATGAATTTGATAAGCTCTATAGCGTTTCAGTAACTTCGTCAAAGCAACCGGCTTGGATGTTTCCGTAATTGTTTTTATCAAGCGATTTTCAATGAGATTCATTTGCATTTTACAGCTGTCGGTAATACTATCCGGCAGTGTTATATCAAAATTTTTGTTCCACGAATCCAACAAAGTCAACCAATGACTCGTGGTACCGGCGTTGATATACGGCACCTGAAAATCAGCCGTATGGTAACGAATATCATGAAAAGAAGATAAAATAAAATGATCGAAATATAATTCTCCTCCACTTACGCCTTCCACACTTACTCGAAGCTCATCCATACCTTCTTCCGGATTACCCTGCATGTCTCTATCGAACGCTACCCAAGCCCCACTCCAACCTATGAAGTCTAATTTGTATTCGAACCAAGAACAAAGTCGCGTATCTTTGTAGAAACTGAAAATCAATTTTCCGTTTGAATACGCTTGTGGGGCATATACCCAAAAAACGAAAGTCGCAACCGAATTATCGTTAAGCGGATTATGCGAAGTATAGGAGATCAATCGGTTTATTCGCCATGAATCGCCGGTTTTCTCCCATTGCCAATGCAAACTTTTTTTCCCGTGTTTGAAATGTTGGTTTGAAATGGACAAAACCGAAGCGGATTCAGCTTTAAGCAAATCCGTATTTTTTTCAAATGATAATATTGACGGATGAGTAAACTCATTTACCTGAGAATACAACTCGGTAAAGGACATGAAGCCCAAGACCAGCATTATAATGAAAATAATACGGTTCATTTTAGTGTTCAGTATGTACGATGAGTAAATAGTAGTTAGCGACTATCCTTTTTTTTTTCGATAGTCCGTTTACGAAGTAAAGCTTCCAGAAAATAATAATCGGTATAGTTAAGCGGTACGTCAATTTCATGTCCGTGCGGAATGCTCCCGACTGAATGCATGAGTAAAAAATTACCATTTGTGCCTAAGATGGCGCGATAAGCCGGCGATGATAAGGATACCATTATTTTATCGGCGGTCTCTTTGTATTCCGCATGATTGTAGGCACTTAGTTCATACAAAGCTGACGCAATGATAGCCGCCGCCGAAGCATCGCGGGGCTCGTTCGGGATGTTTGGCGCGTCAAAATCCCAGTATGGAACCAGATCTTCAGGCATATTTTTATGGGAAAACAGGAATTGGTAGATATTATCTATAAGTGTAAGATAACGGGGATCTTTCGTTTCACGATAACAAACGGTAAATCCATAAATAGCCCAAGCTTGCCCCCTTGCCCATGCAGATTCGTTCGAATAACCCTGTGCGGTATGTTTATGACGTACTCCACCCTTCATCTTATCGTAGTCAATCACATGATAACAACTATAATCTTCTCTGAAATGATTTTCATGCGTAACATCCGCATGACTTACCGCCATTTTATAGTAAGAAGAATCGCCGGACAAGCGGGTGGCTTCAAATAACAACTCCAGATTCATCATATTATCGATAATAACCGGACACATCCACCCTCTTTTAGCCTGCCATCCCCTATCTTCATCCCACGATTGAATAACGCCCGGTGTAGGACGAAACCGCGTTGAAAGCGATTTTGCAGCTTCGATAATTACCTGCTTGTAGGCATCATGCTTGGTTACTCGGTAGGCGTTACCATAACTGCAATGGATGATAAAACCAACGTCGTGATGCCAAGTCAGGTATTTTGCGGAATCAAGGCTCTCCGTGTACTTTATTCCCAGCTCCTTCCATCTGTCATCACCGGTCAGATCATACATATACCACATCGTTCCGGGGAAAAAACCACTCGTCCAGTCTTCAACCGAGACATATTGAATTTTATCGCACTTAACTGTGCGGGGATTTAATACCTTATTGCTTTCCTCGATGATTTGTACCTGTCTTCCAATTTGTTGTGTCGCGAATTTGACATTATCGCCGATGATGTCGTCGTCACCATCTTTTTTCGTATCATGCCCGCTACAAGCACTTACGAGCAACACTCCAAGCACTAAAGTCAATAAACCCTGTTTCATATAGTGTAAGTTATCTGTATTCGTTGGTTTTATTTTATCCATTTAAATGTTACCGGCTTCTTTCCGGATGCCTGTACTGTACAAGCGTACACTCCTTTTTCCCAATTCGATAACGGAACCGTAAACTTACCGATTCCATTTTTAATGTTACTTTGATATATTTTTTTTCCGACGGAAGAATATATGCTTAAAATGGCATCGGAACCCGGATTCTCCAATGGAATTAGCCACAGGTAGTCCTTGTTTTTCTCAAACCGGATCCAATCGATGGGAGATGTATTATCCAATCCGGTGTCGTCGGGACGTTTCAGAGCAAAATAAAGCGGTTCTCCATCCCGGAAAGTGAGCGTAAGTTGCGTTTCACCATTCGATGGAGCATGAAACTGTACCCCTTCTACATCTTGAAGCGGCAACCATTCCCCGACAATCGTTAACGTAGTCTGGGAATTTGACGCTCTCCACCCATAATCGGCGTCATTGACCGGGTTGAGATTCGGATTCGATGCGGCGAAGTACTGTCTGCCCGCGTTGTCATCACTACGATGCAGTAGCAAATGTTGACCGGTTGACGACTTAACGATACCAAACGCAAGATTAAAACTTGCTCCAAAAAAGGTATAAGCCATGATATTGCGCGGTTTATACTGTATGGCATGCAAATATTCATTTTGCGAGAAAATCTGATAGGTTGTACCTCCGTTATCATCCATTTGATTGGCGAGATTTTCCATTTCTGCGACGGTGGTACCCGGTACAACCACAAAGCTGTATTGCTTACCGGAAGGTTTGACTCCGTGATTGATATATGCTTTCGCGGCGTTAGCGGCGGTAACCGGCGACGCATAGTCATTTCCGGTATTGTAAGGGGTTTTCTGCGCGTCGTATATTAGTTTTATTTCATCATTACCCTTTGGTATGAAATACCCCGTCCCTTGTGGACTTATCATCCAGTTATCTTGCACCGAAGAAAACGTTACCGTACTTGGAAGGGTAACTTCATTTCCGTTTAAGAGCAGGGAACCGCTTACCGAAGATGTCAGGTTCTGAAACAAGTTGGTCGCTGTAATCATCGAGTTGCTATACGTTCCGGACGACCCGATAGTACTCCCCAGACTAATAATCATATTATCAAAAGCGTACATCGATTTTTTGAATACCAGGTTGGTCGGCGTAAAGCGTAGGCTACCCCAGCTATCGTCCTGATCAAAATCAGAAGCAAAGACACCGCAATCATTCCACGACAAAGCTCCGGCAAAGTTCTTTGTTTTGGTGTACTGATCAAATCGATCCGTTTTATTTTTATTCGGCATCATTTCCTGCCAAGAGGTATAATGTACGGTTGTTGTACCGGGTACCACATTCCAATCCCATCCTCCTCCCGTATTGTTTCCCGGATAGCCACTATTGGCTAAGGTACCGTTATACGTAATTTCCAATGTGCCGTGACTTTGATAGCGACCGAAACGATTCTCTCCACTGTAAATTTCGGCTCCCAAAAATTTGGTGGTCGGAGCGCGCATGGTAGCCACCCAGTTGGCTTTCCGGTATATTCCCATCGGGCTGTGATTGAACTGATGGAATCCTTCGTAATTTATTTTAGGTACATTATACTTCGTGGATTGAAAGAAATAGTTATAAGCCCCCGCTAATTCTTCATCAATTGCGGTACCCAAGATGTCTCCACCAACTTCTATCAGCATCTCAAACAATGCTCGTGAGAAAAACACCTGCACACCGGAAGCAAACGGATTTCTGCCTGCCAACGTATTCGCGTAATGACGGGTGTTATTTGCATCCAAAGTTGCCATGGTATATTCCGCAAGCACTGCTTTCTTGAATCTTTCGTATGCCGATTGACTAATACGGAATGGGGTTCCTTTCAAATAGCCAATATATTCAGCCCACGTTTGATAAGCATACATGTAATTGTTGTATTGCGTTCCGTGATGAAAGCCTGTTCCATCAGGTTTCAGCACATCTCCTCCTCCGGGCGCGTATTCCGTGTTTCTTTCCAAAAATCGTTTAAATGCACTAAGCTCGCGTACAGCTGTCGCGTCATCCTGCCGGAAAAGTGCTACCCCCATCATGTGGGGCAGGTAAAGATATACAATATCAGAATTAAGCGATTTCAGATAGTTATTTTTCGGTTCATACAACAATCCATAGTAGGAAATCCAACGAACCAATTTTAGGACTTCCGCGTGTTGCTCGGATGTACATGCCGGCAATACATTCAAGAGCTTCGACGGGATATTTCGAGAGGATGTGTAATCATTTGAACGTAGAGCAAAACTTACTCCCTCGACAAATCCTTGATCGAGCAAATGATCGAGTAGGTCCCGAAACAACGCCAACGTGGAGCCGTTTTTTAGTCCTTCTGCCGCAAGTATCTCTAATTTATTGACATAATCTGTAACTACACTCGTTGTAAGGGCTGTTGCCGACAGGTCTAACACGTTACCATGAACCGTTCCGTCTCCATTGCGTACAATGTTCATTCCTGTGGCAAAACTTTTAGCCAAATTCAGGCCTGTGGCGTTACCGGCTGAAGGGGTTCGGCTCAATTGGGTACGCAAGGAAGACAAAGCAACAATTTCTTCGGACGAAGGAGTCGTAGTCTCCAAATCAACGGGATTCGCATACAAATTGAGCTGTTCGTTGTTGGCAGTAAAAAATGATTTGTCCAACACCCACTGATTACCCATAATGCGCGTAGATTCGGTACTTTGATTGAATCTGACAGCATCAAAATATATTTTTCTCATGCCTTCGGAGGCGGGTTTCAGAGTTACTCGTACCGATGTTACGGAAAAGGATAAATGAGTTACATATTCTGCGTATGCTCTGTTGAATTCTCGCCAGCCTTTGTAATTCAGTAGGTAGCCGGCTGTACGACGCACATTCGCATTGTTCAGAAACTCGACAACCAATGTATCGTTGGTTACCTGAGGCGTATAGATTTGTAGATAAGCGGAATTTCCCGTAGAAGCGGTAAATGACGGAAAAGTAATCGTCAGGAACGACGTACCGGTTGTCTCCCAACACAGACTTTGAACACCGTCCTTGTAATGTTCCGTTGACAGGGAAAGACTTCCGGCATTGACAACGTTCCATCCTGCCGGAACTGCACTTTCTTCAAAATTGAATGTTTGTGCTTCAAGCGTCGTAAAACGAGTTAGTACAACGAGTAAAAATAGAGTATTTCTTGCGAACATGAGTTGTGTTTTTCTAATTTACAGCAGAAGTTTAGGAGTTTACCGGTATCAAAAATATATTACTCCGTTATGATTAATTTAATGCTTTTGGTTGATGAATCGTGAAACTTGTAGTTGTAGTTAGAAGCCTTGAAAGTAACCACGTATTCGCCGATGTTATTAAATGTATGTGAGTAACTTCCTACAGATATGGTCGTATTTTTCACTCCTTTGGGAATTGAATTTTCGGTCAAGCCAAGCGGTACCTCAATCGGTTTGGAAATCAACCAGTCTTCATTCAACGCATTGTTTCGAGCTGTTTGTCTGATCTGCATGGCTGTCGGGTCGCTCGTGTTCCATACACCTGAAACGTACTCGTTTCTATAAGCATTTGCTCTATTCAGCATATCAAATGGTGTAAAGCCCATGGTAGCGGCGACATAGGAGCTCACATTAGTGCCATTCATTATATGCGAATTGTCAATTACTAAATCGGAAACAATCCACGATGGTTGCCAATCTGCCGCAAATTCCGCTTTATACCTAAAAGCAATGACCAATTTCCTGCCTCTGTAATCATTGATGGGGACAACGGCTTCGTGTTTTTGGTTTGCAACAGTCGGTAAATTGCATTGCGCTGTAACATCAGTCCAATGATGGGTTGATACCGCAATCGAATCTTTGTTGAAATCAGATGTCGGCACATAAACCGAATCAACGGAATCGTAGATCAATTTGTAAGACAATTCTTCAAAAGTATCGGAGACTAATACCTGAAGTGTATTTTCGATATGACTTCCCCAAGCAGCCTGAGTAGCAAATTTTAAAGTCGCGTTGGTAGGAAGGAATCGCTCATAAGCAAAGGAGATGAAGTCCGGTTCTCCTTCAAAATTAAAAGTTATCCGGCTACCGACAGGAGCAATGATGGAGGTATCCGTAACCACCAAATAGTACGCCGGTGCCACCCTCACATCAAAATCAATTTTTTGCTTCATTGCGTCTTCACAAGCAATTAGTCCTGCGCATACAATAATCGTTGTCAGAATGAATTTATATCGTTTCATATTTTTCGTGATTTTTAATCTAATCCTATTACCAACCCGGATTATTACGCGTGATGAGTTTGTTAACCGACATTTCAACATCCGGTATCGGGAAATAATTGTAAGCTTCTGAAACATTGTAATAATCGGATGCATATTTATACGCGTTACCCCATCCGTCTTGATTTACATAAGATTGCATACTCCGCATGGCTGTATAATAATCGCCCCAGCGAATCAAATCCCAACGACGAAGTGCTTCGAAACACAACTCCATGGCGCGTTCCTTTTTAATTGCATCCCTGAATTGCTCCTTGGTAAGATTATTTCCGGTCATAGGCTCGATACCCGCACGTATCCGCACGGCATCTATGCATTCGTAAGCCAATCCGGATGGCATGGCGGTCAGTTCGTTATCTGCTTCAGCAATCATCAGCAAAACATCGCTGTAGCGAAGAATCGGGAAATTAATCGGGGTATAATTTTTGTTCTTGGGTCCGATAACTTCGTATTCCCTCCGGTACTTGGCAGCACAGCGGGTTTTATTTCTGTCGCTGATAACCTGCGTTTCTTCCGTATAAGTAAATCCTTCTGAAGCGGTAATGTCCGGTCGCATTTTGCCATGATAATACTTTCTACCGGTTACTTTTTTATCTCCTGTGGATTCAAATGTGTATTCGTAATTGGCTATATTCCAGTCTCCGCGAACGGTATCCCTTTCCGATTCGAACATTTCGTATAGTTTCAACGATCCGTAAGCAAACTTGTAACTGTATCCCGGGTTTGACATCCCCATTTGGGTTTTGTATAACGTGCTTGACGAGTAATCATTTTGACTTCCAAAGCCAATCGTATTGCCAATACGTCCGGCTGCTTGTTCGACAGTCGAACGGTTACCGGCTTCTTCTGCTTCCCAGATGCTTTCAAGTGTGCCGGTACTGTTGTATTTATCTTCACTTAAGTCCATGAATACGCGACTATATGGAGTAACCAATCCATGGATAGCACTTTCTTTCACTTCCAACGCCCAGCGTCGCGCTTCGGAGAAGTAAAACTGTCTGTTCGTGTCAGGAGTGGTTTTATCCCGAAAATGCTCTCCGGCTCGAAAAAGATAAATTCGTGCCAGAATACCTTTTGCCGCCGATTGCGTAACTCTACCGGTATAAGCCAAGTCTGTCGATTTGTGAAGGTGTGGTATCGAATTTACAATGTCGGTAATTAAGGTTTCGTAAATAAGTTGTTTGTCTGTTCTGGCAGCACTTAGTCCTACTACCGTTTTGGTGGATTCCGGTCTGAATGGAACGTCGCCCCACCCTTGAATCAGGTTAAAGTAGTAAAACGAACGAAGAAACATTGCCTCAGCGCGCACCCGATCCCTAAAACTTTGCGAAATGGAGCTGTTTCGGTCTACATTTTCGAGTAGAATGTTAGCCCGATTAATTCCTTCGTACAATATCCGCCAGAACGTACTGATATAGGCATTACTGCTACCGGCATTGGCGCAAAGCATACTGGGTGTAGAATTGGCTCGTTGGAAGAACGTCAAATCGTCTCCGCCTGCGTTGTACAACGGATAATTGTTCCCATAAAAGTGTTCCTGCATGATTGGACTATACACTCCAATCAAAAAGGCATCCAAATCGGATTCGTTGTAAAAGTAGGTTTGTGTGGTAGAAGAATATGGATCTTTTTCCAAAAAATTGGAGCAAGATGAAAACCAGAAAACGAAAACCATCAAGTAAAAAACGTTTATCAGAAATTTGGGAACGAGTCCCCTATTTATGTTTACTACTTTCATGTGTTAATAATTTATTTTTATCACTAAGGGCATATGACACACACCACCAATCATCACCCTGTCTGTCAAATCCCGTTTGCAGGGCTGCTTCATATGCTATTTTTTAGAAATTTAGATTAAGTCCAACATTCACAGACATCGCCCTTGGGTATGCCGAGAAGTCCAATCCTGGAGTGAGAGCGGAATTTCGGATGGATACTTCGGGGTCGTAACCACTGTACTTTGTTAAGGTAAATACATTTTGAGTAGCAATATGGACTCTTGCCTTGGCAGATTCAACTCTCTAATGCAATTTTTTGAAAGAATAGATTTTTGGGGTTTTCAAAATTAAGTTTTTTCCTTGGTCTTTTGTTAATTTTATGTTGGATAAGTATAATAAATTTTTCGTCGATAGTGTCAAGATGTTGTTTTTTAGTGATATACTGTCTGATTAATCCGTTCGTGTATTCGTTTAATCCCCTTTGGTATGATGCGTAGGGATGAGCGAAAAAATAACTCGTATTTAGCCGTCTTGC
>JBKEBE010000024.1:0-47248 GCA_047973025.1 Paludibacteraceae bacterium | reverse complement strand
TGATGAGAATTTTTGGTTGAAGCTAAATAACAAATACAACATAAAAATGTATTTGCGTCAATTTCAGAACAGGAATACTTGGTTTCCTGCAGGGGGAGTTAGCTTGGTAGATTATAATCCGACACCAAATTTGAAAACTACGATTTCGGGACATTTTTGGAGTCAGCCGGAAAATTTAGATTTTAATACCACAAAAGGACAATTGGGTGGCGCCGGAGATAGTCTGTTCAAATACAATTTGATTAAAATGAATACCGGTAATTCAATGAGTGTGGACTTGGGACTAAAGTACAAAACAAAAGGGTTTCTTCCCGAAGAAGTAATCATGGACAAGCATTTAGGTGTTCGGTTGGGAGTTACTTTTAACTTGGTACAAAAATAATAAGTCTCACAATCATGCCCCGCCCCATCTTCCCGCCCGAAATCCTTAACAGCACGGTAGAAGTCTATCATGCTCACATTCATACGCGGAGCAAAGTTATCTACGGGCTTATCTTGTGTCTGGTACTGGGAGCCGTAGCGGCGCTCCCCTTGGTAAAGGTGGACGTAACCATGCAGAGCCGGGGCGTAACGCGCTCGCCAATGGAAAACACCGTGGTGCAGGCGGGCGTATATGGCGAAGCCGTACGGTATGCCATGGCTGAAAACAAACCCGTACGCCGGGGAGACACGCTGCTGGTACTCCAAACCCGAAAGCTAAGCGAGCAACAGGCGCTATCCACCGGTAAGATAGGCGAAAACAACCGCTTCATCGCCGACATAGACCGGCTGCTGCAAGATCGCCGGCCGCTCCATACATCCAAATATGCCGCCGAATACACCCGATACACCGCCAGACTGAGCGAACTCCAAACCACCGCGGGCTACCTGAAAAAACAGCTGGATGCCGATACCGACCTGAGAAACAACAGGGTAATTTCCGAGTTTGACTACCTGAAAACCAAAAACAGCTACGATGCGGCGGCGGAACAGCTACACACCGCCCGGCAGGAATTTTCCAATACGTGGCAGGCGGAGCGTACCACGCTACTCCTGCAGAATAAAGAACTCGCTTCGGGTATCGACCAGCTGGAGCAAGAAAAACGACAATACGTCGTTACCGCCCCCGTAAGTGGCACATTGGTGCAAGTAGCAGGATTCGGAGCCGGCAATTTCATCGCGCCGGCACAGCCCTTAGCATACATCTCGGCGAGCGATTCGCTGATAGCCGAATGCTACGTCTCGCCTGCCGATATAGGATATGTATATGCCGGGCAGCCGGTCAACTTCCAGTTTGACGCCTTCAATTACCGCGAATGGGGTATGCTCAAAGGTACGGTTACGGAAATCGTTCACGATGTAGTCGCCATAGACCAAAAACCCGCATTTCGGGTACGATGTGCCATGCAGGGAAACGCGCTACATCTGAAAAACGGCTACACCGGCACAGTCCAAAAAGGGCTGAGTTACACGGCTCGATTTCTGATAACGCGCCGCACGCTGTGGCAGCTGCTCTTCGACAAAGTGGACAATTGGCTCAACCCAAAACTAAACAACCCGGCAACGACAATATGAGCATCAAAGTAAAACAACGCGACATTACCGACTGCGGCGCCGCCTGTCTGGCTTCCGTAGCATCCCACCACAAGCTACAGATGCCCGTAGCCCGTATCCGCCAAATAGCGGGTACCGACACCAAAGGCACCAACGTACTCGGTATGGTAACCGCCGCCGAGAAGTTGGGATTTTCGGCTAAAGGGGTCAAAGGACTACCCGACTCGCTGACCAAAATCCCCCTGCCCGCCATCGCGCACGTGGTCATCAAGCGCCATGAAATAGAACTGCACCATTACGTAGTTGTGTACAAAATATCCGGCGAAAAAATTTCGTTTATGGATCCGGCAGACGGCGATATGCATACTGAAACCGTAGAAGCATTTCAGACCAAATGGAGCGGCGTATTAATCCTGCTGATGCCGAACTACAACTTTATGGCTCGCGACGAAAAAGTCTCCACCTTCGGGCGGTTTGTCTTTTTACTCGCTCCCCACAAAACGGTTTTACTGCAATGCCTTATCGGCGCCATTTTCTACACGGTTTTGGGGCTTTCCACTTCCATTTATATTCAAAAGATTACCGACAACGTACTGCCGTCCGGCAATACCAATCTGTTGAACGTACTGAGCGTTGCCATGTTGCTCATTCTTCTCTTTCAGATTTTGCTCGGCGTTTTTCAGGCGTTGCTGATGATGAAAACCGGACAGCAGATAGACTCGCGCCTCATTTTGGGATACTACAAGCACCTGCTCCGGCTTCCGCAACGTTTCTTCGATACCATGCGTACCGGTGAAATAATTTCCCGGATAAACGACGCGGTAAAAATTCGCGCCTTTATCAACGACACATCTATTTCATTGATCGTGAATGTATTTATCGTAGCGTTCTCTTTCGTACTGATGTTTGTCTATAGCTGGAAACTGGCGTTGCTGATGCTGGCCGTCATACCGCTTTTTACGCTTATATACGTTATTACCAACAAGCTGAACAAAAGGCAGGAACGCAAACTGATGGAAAAATCGGCTGACTTGGAAAGCCAATTAGTGGAATCCTTAAACTCCGTGCGAACGATTAAACAGTTCGGGATTGAAGATTTTAGCAATATGAAAACGGAAGTACGGTTTATCGAATTGCTGAAAACGGTATTCAAATCGGGCAAAAATTCGCTTTTTTCTTCGTATTCGTCGGAGACCGTCAGCCGCATTTTCACAATTATTCTGCTGTGGGCAGGTTCTTACTTTGTAATCGACAGCACGATAACACCGGGAGAGTTACTCTCATTTTATGCCCTGATAGGCTACTTTATGGGTCCGGCTTCAAGCCTTATCGGAGCGAACAAATCCATACAAAACGCACTGATAGCTGCCGACCGTCTTTTTGAAATCATGGACTTGGAGCGGGAAACCGACGAGCATAAAATTGAGCTGAAGCGAGAAGAAATCGGAGATATAGAATTTCAAAACATCAACTTCGCCTATGGTAGCCGCAAGCAGGTATTTACCGACTTTTCGCTTACCATTCCGAAAGGGGAAATAACGGCAATCATCGGCGAAAGTGGCTCCGGAAAGACGACATTAGCCTCCCTGCTCCAAAAACTCTATCCGCTCAATGGCGGAAAAATTACCATCAACGGACTGAATACGGATAATTTTACGATGGAAAGTATGCGGAGTTTGGTCAGCAGCGTACCGCAACAATTGAACCTGTTTTCGGGTAATATTATTGACAACATTGCCGTTGGCGACTTGCAGCCGGATATGGAACGCATTATCGGCATTGTCAAAGAATTGGGCTTAGTGCCATTCATCGAAAAACTACCCAATGGTTTCAATACACAAATCGGAGAAAACGGTGCTTCACTCTCCGGTGGCGAAAAACAGCGGATAGCCATAGCGCGGGCATTGTATAAAAACCCGGAGATACTCATATTTGATGAAGCGACATCTTCGCTGGATTCCGACTCGGAGCTATACGTGAAAACAACCATCCAATCGCTCAAATCTGTCGGGAAAACCATTGTCGTTATCGCTCATAGGCTGAGTACGGTAGTGGATGCGGATAGCATCGTTGTACTTTCGGAAGGTAAATTGGTAGAGCAAGGCAATCATACCGCGATATACAAGCCAGGTACACGGTATTTTGAGATGTGGCGGAAGCAAATCATTTATGCGTCCGAATTGGTGAAAAAGACAAATTTTCCCTTTACAAGAAAAACATTATCTGAAAAGTATCGAATCTCAAAACAGAACATTTGAAATCGGTATTCTCTCCCGAAACACGCCACACCGACACATCGTACACGGTGTTGGCGGCATTTTTTTTTATTCCTTGAGTCTGTCTTTCAAATCCATTCGTTCGTGTAGGATTCTTATGATTTCAATTTCTTGCTCGTTAATAACTTGGTAAAAAATAACGTGTTTTCCTGTTCTTAGTCCGAATAAAGTACTGTTTATTCCTTTATACTCTTTCCCAAGTTCAGGATTTAGTCCAATTTGCTTGCAGGCAAATTCCAATGTACCATAATATTTGTCTGCCTGCTTTTCCGAGCATTCTTCAAAAGCATAAATCCAAATATCATTTAATTCGTCAATGGCTTCCTGTCTAAAAACAATCTTAGCCATTTTTCTTTTTTTTCTCCTTTAGCTCCATCAGATTTGCTTTGAAATCAAAATTTTCAACCCGCGGACTATCCAATCCTTTTTGAATTGCAGCTCTCAAGGCAGTCAGTTTACTTTCTTCATCTTCTAAAAGTCGAAGCCCGGCACGAACAACTTCACTAACATTTTTATAGCGACCCGCAGCAACCTGGCTACTTACAAATTGGTCAAAATAGTTTCCAAGCGATATGGATGTATTCTTCATTTCAGCTCTATTTTTAATTCATCACAAAGTTACCAAAATTTGGTAAATACACAATTCATTGGTTTTGATTTTAACATTAATTTCTCGCTTTGATTCGGTTAGTCTAAAACGACATCCGGCGCGCGGATGGATGAATTTACCAAACAAACATGGTGTAAAAGCAAGCAATAATTCTAATTTCATTTCGACGAACACGTACATTTGACGAGTTTAATTTCGAAATATTTACTATCCGCGTAGTAAAAAAAGAAATATGTAAATAGCTATAATTGAACGAAATACCCATTGGAAAGATAAATTTTATCCGAATTTATTTGAAAGACTATTTTTTGAAAAGCTAAAAAACACCGCTACCTACAGATTTGCAATCCGTGGTTTGCCCTGTAAGAGCAACAAAAAAGAAGAAATTTGTTTCTATATCAAAAGTACAGATTACATATCTGCACCAATAGGGGTTAAAACACCGGTGTGAAACAATATTGAGTATCTTATGCAAAAATCAAACTTTTAGACGGACCGGCGTTACCGGTAATTTAGGAAAGATTTTACGCGTTCCGGAAAGTTTTTTTGTATCTTTGGATAACTAAATAATTGAAAGAGGAAAATGAATCTTTTGGAAATTTTACGTGACGAAAAAACAAGTGCATTGAAAGGTGGACTTTATCATCAAGCGCAAATAAAACTTACCTATAATACAAATCGCATTGAGGGCAGTAAATTGTCGGAAGAACAAACGAGATATATCTTTGAAACAAATACAATCTTTATTGAGAATGGAGAAACAACCGCAAACGTTGATGACATCGTAGAAACGGTTAATCATTTTTCTTGTTTTGATTATATGTTGGATATAGCGGATAAGCCTTTGTCTGCATCCCAAATAAAAGATTTTCATCGCACTTTAAAAACGAACACGTCAGACTCGAAGAAATCGTGGTTTCGTGTGGGAGATTATAAACTGAAACCAAATATTGTCGGAGGTATTGAAACATCTTTACCGCGAAATGTATCGCACGATATGGAAAAGTTAATTGAGAGTTATTCTGCAAAAGAAAGTATTTCAATTGACGATGTTATTGACTTTCATTTCAAATTTGAAAAGATTCACCCTTTTCAAGACGGGAATGGTCGTGTAGGACGATTGATAATTTTTAAAGAATGTTTACGGCATAATATTGTGCCATTCATCATTGAAGACGATAATAAATTTTTCTATTACAGAGGATTGTCCGAATATCCGAAAGTAACCGGTTTTTTGGTAGATACGTGTTTATTAGCCCAAGACAAGTATAGAGCATTAATAGAATACTTTTCTTTGAAATAAGTAGTGTAAAAAACACTTTTGGGGAGACTAAGAAGCCGTCAAAATTCCAACTTGCTAATCGTATAATGCAATTGGTGGATCACAGCCGACAGGCGGGAAAAATCAATCGTATCGACGGTATCCGACTTGCGGTGGTAGTTTTTGTTGCGATAATACGCCGTATTGGTTATCATTACTGCCGGATAGCCGTATTTCCAGTAGTTGCGATGATCGGATTGGTCAACCCCTTTCAGCCGTTTCAAGCCTTTAATCGATTTGGTGGAAATCAAGCCGGACTCTTTCATCCGCTTCGTTACTTGTCGTACAAAACTACCGTCGTCTCTCCGTACCACCAGAATGAAATTGCCGACTGTTCCGTAGGTCAGGTTGTGAATTTTTCGGGAATAGGTCTGCGAGTGTTTTTTATCCGAAAAATAGCCGATTGACTCCAAGTTAATCATTCCGAGTACCGGAATATTATTTTCCTTCAAATACGTCGCGTGAATATGTGAACCCATTGAGTCTGTGCGGTAAAAAGGCGGCTCTTCCAGCGTAAATGCAACAAAATCAATCCGATAGTCCAATTGCTCATTTTTGAGCAACTGTGCCAAACGGAGCATCCCCACCACCGCGGCGGCATTGTCATCAGCGCCATCTTGCTCACCACACACATCGTAGTGGGCGCCTATGATCAGACGATTCTTTTTATCGGTATTGAACGAGCAGATTATATTCTTGTATGCTACTCCGTTGACCAAATACTTCTGCTCGGTAACACTATCGGAAAGTTCCAAAAATTTCGCTTTGATAAAATCGGCGGTTTTATTCAGGGCATCCGGATTTTGGTAGTACCGGTATCCAAAATCGATAATTGCCTGCATGTTATTTTTCAACAATGCAGTATCCGCCTTATAATCAACCGGAAATTCGGATTTACGGATAAAATTATTCCCTGAAAGTTGCAGTACGGAAACAACCAGAAACAGATATAGTACCAAACGTTTGTAAGTAATCACGTGGTTATAAGTTTAAAATATTCATCATTCATCATTCATCATTCATCATTCATCATTCATTCCTACATTAAAAAATCTTCCGATACACGTGGCAATATGGCGTACCGTTTTTCTTCTCGTAGTACTGTTGGTGGTAGTCTTCCGCTTCCCAAAACTCGTTGTTTTCCGCCGGGCGAAGTTCCGTAGCGACTTTATAGCCTTTATCGGTCAGTATTTGGATGTATTTTTCGGCAATCCGCTTCTGTTCATCATTCACGTAGAAAATTACCGATTGATATTGCGCTCCGATGTCGGGTCCTTGTCCACCAATCCGGGTAAAATCAGGCGTTTCGTAGTAGAGCTTGATAAGGTCTTCGTAACTCGTTTTGGTCGTGTCAAAGAGTACTTCGGTAACTTCCACATGTCCGGTTTCGCCGGTGCAAACTTCCCTATAGGACGGATGCGGCACATGTCCGCCCATGTAACCAACTGTAGTTGCGCGTACCCCTTTAACTTTTTGAAAATGGTATTCCGTTCCCCAGAAGCAACCCGACGCCAAATAAGCCGCTTCAGTTGTGGTGGGCTTGGTATCGGATACAGCAGCTACAAATTTCATGGAGATGGAATTGACACAATGGCGGGTGTTCTTTTCAGTAAAACGCTCGCCTTCAAATACGTGACCGAGATGAGCACCACAATTAGCACAGACAATTTCCGTCCTTCGCCCATCGGCATCGGGTACGCGTAGTACTGCTCCCGGTAGTTCATCGTCAAAACTGGGCCATCCGCAGTAACTCTCAAATTTATCTTGAGAGCGGTACAATGGCGCATCACAGCGCTTGCAAACATAGGTTCCAACGGCTTTGTTATTCAATAATTTGCCGGTAAAAGGTCTTTCTGTTCCTTTATGCAGAATTACCTGTTCTTCTTCGGGAGTCAGTCGGTTATATTCCATTGTTTGAGTTTTTTTATTTTTTTCTTGACCGCAGGCAGGAAACACAAAAAGGAATAGCAAACAAATCGTTTGAATTCCTTTTATCAATATATGGTGTTCCTTGTTTTTCATGCTATGTAAGGAACGTCATTTGGTGTGTTTATGTTCAAATGAATACAAGAAAAAAATATGAGCCTTAAAAAGGAAATAACTCCTCCCGTGGCAGACGATGTTATCCTTTAAATACCAAGGTATTATCGTAGTTGTTCGGAAGCCCGTCCGCACTATCATAGCGAAAAGTAATACACCTCAGGTGATAGATTCTGTGGGCGTTGCACATCATTCTCCCTTCTCATGTTACATTCGAAGTGAGTTATGAAGAAAGATTCCGAAAGATTCTTCCGGCAACTTCTAATCACTGCTCAATCTCTTTACAAAATCCACAAACAGCGGATTCGGCTGAATGACCGTACTGCTGTATTCCGGGTAAAACTGTACGCCGATATACCATCTGTGAGTGGCTAATTCAATGATTTCGACCAGATTCAGTTTATCGTTCTGTCCGCTGCAAATCATTCCGGCATGTTCAAACGCTTCCCGGTACGCATTGTTAAACTCGTAGCGGTGGCGGTGGCGTTCGCCGATTTCAGAAACTTAAGTATTTTCGTATGAGACACCTATTTGAATTCATTGTTGTCCGATTTGAGAAATACGATTCTCCATATGTGTATTCTTGGTTTATGAATAGGAAATTGTTTGCGGCTCGGATAAGACTGACAAATAAATAAAGAATTGTCAAGTCTCACAACGCTGGGAACTTGACAATAAGGGACGGCTACTTGGCAGATTCGTAATCTTCAGTAGTTATAAAAAAATCATATACATAGTGATAAAATACACGTTCTTTGACTACAACGTCAGAAAGTTCGTATGTGTTTTGATGGTAGATATTTTTTTCTGCACTGCTCTCTGATGCTTTATAAATTAATGTTTTAGCATCATCAAATTGGATTACGATTGAGTCGCCCTGATAATGCTCAAAAGGAGGTGGAATGCTGGAAGACCCCCCGTTTTGAACGATTGTGTAATTACCCTTCTCCGCAATTTGAATTGTATCCTGCTTATATCCATACTTTAGTAATTGTAACGCGTGATTTGTGTTATTAATGATATGGTATTCGGCAGATATACCTATTTCCTTTACACAGGAAAGCATTGAAGCGACTAAAACCACCACACTGAATATCGGGATTGTCTTATTATTTTTTTTTCATTCTTCTTAGATTATGTGCTTGACAATAAAAGACTAATTATATTCGTATATCGAATCTACCAACCTGTCAATTTGCTCATTGGTAATATGGGTCGGTTTTTCTCTTTTAAGGTTTGTTTTGCAAACAAATATAGTCAAAAAAATGATATACACTATTTAATGTGGTGGGAATGCAAATTTAACCGCGAAATATTTGATTTTTTGGTAATTTTAAATGAAAGGTTCCGAAGTCTTTTTACAGCAACTTCTAATCGTCATTCAAACTCTTTACAAAGTCTACAAACAGCGGATTCGGCTGAATGACCGTACTGCTGTATTCCGGGTGAAACTGTACACCGATGTACCATCTGTGAGTGGTTAATTCGATGATTTCGACCAGATTCAGTTTATCGTTCAGTCCGCTGCACATCATCCCGGCATTTTCAAACGCTTCCCGATACGCGTTGTTGAACTCGTAGCGGTGGCGGTGGCGTTCACCGATTTCATCCTGACCGTAAATCTCGCGCACTTTGCTTCCATCCTTGAGTTTGCAGGCATACGCGCCGAGGCGCATGGTTCCGCCCATATCCGATACATTTTTTTGTTGTTCCATGATGTCCACTACCTTATACGGCGTATTCGGATTTATTTCCGTACTGTTTGCGTCCGTGTAGTTCAGTACATTTCGGGCAAATTCGACAGCCATCATCTGCATACCCAAGCAGATTCCGAGACAGGAGAGATTGTTTTCGCGGGCATACTTCAAAGCTGCATATTTGCCTTCTATACCGCGTTGTCCAAAGCCGGGTGCAACAACTATTCCATTCAATTTTCTCAGTTTATCGCCTACATTCTTATCCGTGACTTCATCCGAAAGAATTAATCTCAAAACCAGTTTCTTGTTATTATAGGCACTTGCATGTTTAAGCGATTCTATGATAGACATATACGCATCGTGTAATTGGACATATTTGCCAACCAGTCCGATGTGAACTTCTTCCGTTGCATTTTCAAACTGCTCTACAAACGTAATCCACGATGTCATATCGGCTTCCGGCGTCTTGGCTAAATCAAAGCCCATTTTATCCAATACGACTTGATCCAACTTTTCCTGTTGCATATTCATCGGCACCCGATAAATGGTGGAAGCATCAATGGACTGCATGACCGAATCGGGTTGCACATTGCAAAACAAGGCAATCTTACGGCGCATATCTGTCGATATATCGTGTTCGGTGCGTAAAACCAACACATCCGGCTGTACGCCCTGCTCCTGCAGTAATTTTACGGAATGCTGTGTCGGTTTTGTTTTCAATTCTTTAGCTGCCGCAATGTACGGCACGTAAGTCAGATGCACAATGAGGCAGTTTTTGCCTAATTCCCAGCGAAGCTGGCGAACACTCTCTATGTATGGTAAACTTTCTATATCGCCGACAGTACCACCTATTTCGGTTATCACGAAATCATAACGTTCTTTGCTGAACGACAGAATATTGCGTTTAATCTCATCGGTGATGTGTGGGATTACCTGCACGGTTTTACCCAAATAATCACCCCGTCGCTCTTTGTTGATGACGTTTTGGTAAACCCGTCCGGTCGTTATATTGTTTTCGCGGTGCGTTCGTACCCCCAAAAACCGTTCATAATGCCCCAAGTCCAAATCTGTCTCCTGCCCGTCCTCTGTTACGTAGCATTCGCCGTGTTCGTAAGGATTCAATGTACCGGGGTCAACATTGATATAAGGATCCAACTTTTGGATAGTTACCTTAAACCCGCGCGCTTGAAGCAATTTACCCAGTGAAGCGGCTATGATTCCTTTTCCAAGTGATGAAACAACGCCACCCGTTACAAATATGTATTTGGTTTGATGCATGTATTAAACTGTATTTTTAATGATTATTTTTTCACTACAAATTTACAAATTTCGCCTAAATTCTCCATACCTAAAAAAAACAAAAGCATCCGATTTTCTACAAAGACAGTCAATCAGATGCTTAAAATTATCCCTTATAGGATTTTCAGATACTCGTCTATTTATACCCTTTTTCGTGTACAGTACTTACCGCTCTACCCGACGGATCTGCTTTTTGCTTAAAGGCTTCATCCCATTCGAGTGCTACCGGCGTACTGCAGGCTACGGATGGTACAGAAGGCACACACTGCGCGGCACTATCCGATGGGAATAGTTCTGAATAGATCGAACGATAGACATACTCTTCTTTCGTCAACGGCGGATTAATGGGGAACCGATACTGTACATTCGCCATCTGCTCGTTGGTTATTTTCTCTTCGGCTATGGCTTTCAGCGTGTCAATCCAGCTGTAACCTACACCATCAGAGAATTGCTCTTTTTGGCGCCAAGCCACTTCTTGGGGCAGATAATCTTCAAATGCCTGTCGAAGGATGTGTTTCTCTATTTTACCGTTTCCCGCCATTTTATCTTTCGGATTCAAACGCATAGCTACGTCGATAAATTCTTTGTCAAGGAATGGGACACGTCCTTCCACACCCCACGATGCCAACGATTTATTGGCGCGAAGACAATCGTATTGATGCAGTTTGCTCATTTTCCGAACGGTTTCTTTGTGAAATTCTTCGGCGTTGGGGGCTTTGTGAAAATAGAGATAACCCCCAAATATTTCATCCGCACCTTCGCCGGAAAGTACCATTTTTACCCCCATGGATTTAATGTATCTTGCCAGCATGTACATGGGCGTACTGGCTCTAACGGTGGTAACGTCATACGTTTCGATGTGGTAAATCACATCGCGTATGGCATCCAATCCTTCTTGTACGGTGTAGGTAATCTCGTGGTGAATGGAACCGATGTGATCTGCCACTTTTCGGGAAGCAACCAAATCAGGTGAATCCGACAAGCCAATGGCAAATGAATGTAAGCGGGGCCACCAAGCTTCTTCCGTATTGCCGGACTCAATGCGGTTACGGGCAAATTTTTTGGCGACAGCCGAAATGATTGAACTGTCCAAACCACCCGAAAGCAATACGCCGTAGGGTACATCGGACATTAATTGGCGTTCTACGGCATCTTCCAAGGCTTTGCGAAGTTCATCCACATTCGACCCATTATCTTTTACATTCTCATATTCCATCCAGTCGCGAACGTACCATTTTGTCGGTTCGCCATCCGGACTGTAATAGTACTGACCGGGTAAAAACTCTTCAATCTTATTACAGTGTCCTTCCAACGCTTTCAATTCCGACGCTACGTAATACGCTCCATCCTTGTCCCAACCCTGATAAAGCGGAATAATGCCGATGTGGTCTCGACCGATAAGGAATGTATCGTTCTCCAGATCGTAAAGTGCAAAGGCAAAAATACCATTCAAGTCTTCGAGAAAATCTTTTCCTTTATCCCGATAAAGCGCCAAAATGACTTCACAATCAGACTGCGTCAAAAACTCGTATTTCCCTTCGTAACGTTTTCGAATCTCTCGGTGATTATAAATCTCTCCGTTTACAGCAAGTGCCAGTTTGCCATCTTTGCTGAGAAGGGGTTGTTTGCCGGATTTTGGATCTACAATTGCCAACCGTTCATGCGCCAAAATGGCGTTGTCCGACACATAAACTCCCGTCCAGTCCGGACCACGATGGCGAATGGTTTTTGACATATTTAGCAACTGTGGTCTAAGCTCGTCAGCCTTTCTCTTTAGGTTAAATGTACATACAATTCCACACATAGTTCATATCTTTTTACGTTCTCGTGAAGAGAGAACATTATCATTATCTTATTCTTACATTCGATATCGGCATAAGCCTATTTCACATTTAACAAACATCTAAACCGGTTGATTTAAACTATTGTGAATGTCTTCCGCTACTTTGCGCCCGCTGGCAATGGCTTTTACCACTAAGCTCGCTCCCATAGCCGCGTCGCCTGTCGCGAATACTTTTGCTACGGAACTTTGATTGGCTTTATCTACTGCTACGTTTCCGCGCGCGTCAAAATCAACACCAAGCTCCGTGAGTAGCCCTTCATGCACCGGATGTACAAAACCCAACGCCAGAAAAACAATATCGGCTCGAATGGTATCGGTTCTTCCGGTCGAAATCATATTCATTCGACCGTCATCGGTTTTTTGCCATTCGATTTCTTCTACGACAACTTCTTTTACCATCCCGATCTCGCCTTTAAGTTCTACGGTGTTCAGCAACCAACGACGTTCGCACCCTTCTTCGTGTGAGCTGGATGTCTTCAGCACATTCGGATAACTGTTGGGCCAAGGTGTAGACGGATTCTTGCCTACCGGTGGTTTGGGCATGATTTCTATCTGAGTAACCTTTACAGCACCTTGACGAACAGACGTCCCTACACAATCGGAGCCGGTGTCCCCGCCACCGATGACCAACACGTGTTTGTCTTTGGCGGTGATTCGTTCAGGATTGGTTTGATGCTCTTCCATCAGTAGCCGGTTTTGCTGTGCCAAAAAATCCATGGCGAAATAAATTCCTTTCAATTCCCTACCTGTGGGATTGATGTCGCGTGGTTTTCCGGCTCCGATAGCGAGACAAACTGCGTCGAAGTCCTTCATGACTTCCGCACCTGAAATATCTTTTCCTATCTCCGTATTCGGCTTAAAAACAATGCCTTCTTCTTGCAACTGTTTCAGTCTGCGGTCAATAACTTTCTTATTCAGTTTGAAATTGGGAATGCCGTAACGAAGCAGTCCGCCCAAACTCTGATCTTTTTCAAAAATGGTAACGGTGTGTCCTTTCCGATTGAGTTGCTGAGCGGCTGCTAATCCGGCAGGTCCGGAACCGATAACCGCTACTTTCTTTCCGGTACGACTTTTGGGTGGACGCGCTTCTATCAAACCTTCCATGAAGGCTATCTCGGTAACGGACGCTTCGTTTTCCCGAATCGTTACCGGAGCATCGCTCAACGCGAGTACGCAAGATTTCTCGCAAGGTGCCGGACAAATCCGCCCCGTAAAGTCCGGAAAATTGTTCGTTTCGTGTAATATCTGAACGCCTTCTTTCCATTTTCCTTTGTAAATCATATCTTGCCATTCCGGCATACGATTACCAAGCGGACACCCCCAATGGCAGAATGGTATGCCACAGTCCATGCAACGCGATGCCTGCAATTTTCGGTCTTCGCGATTCAAGGTTTGTTCTACTTCTCCATAATCGGTTATTCGCTCATCTACAGGGCGGTAACCGGCCGGTTTTCTCGGTATAGTTATAAATGCTTTCGGATTTCCCATTGTTTGACTTTTTATGTATATTCTGAAATTCCACACGCTTACCATCGTTGTTATCCAACGGGTTACATATCGCGAAAATCAAATTTGTCCAAGTAACTTTTCCTTATTTACGAATTTCTATCGTGGCTTAGTAGTCTCTTTCAACTTCGGCAATTTTCTTTTTCAATGCTTCGGTCTTTTCGTCTTGCAATACTTTTTTGTACTCAATCGGGATAATTTTGATAAATTTCTCAATGTATTCATCCCAATTTGCCAGTATTTTTTCCGCCAACGGGCTACCTGTACAATTGAAGTGATTGGTTATCAACCCTTTCAATTCTTTGGCATCCGCCAAATCTTCAATCAGCGTGAGTTCGGTCATTTCCATGTTGCAGTAGTAATCGAAATCGCCCTGCTCGTCAAGCACATAAGCCACTCCCCCACTCATACCGGCAGCGAAGTTGCGTCCCGTACTACCAAGTACTACCGTTTTCCCACCGGTCATGTACTCGCAACAGTGGTCGCCGACACCTTCCACAACGGCTGTCGCGCCGGAATTACGCACACAAAACCGTTCGCCGACACGCCCGTTGATATACACTTCGCCCGAAGTGGCTCCGTAAAGTAATGTATTTCCACAAATTATATTTTCTTCGGGGCTAAAACTACTCCCTACGGGCGGTTTTACGATAATTCGTCCACCGGAAAGTCCTTTTCCCAAATAATCGTTCGAGTCGCCTTCAAGTTTGAACGTAATTCCTTTGGAAAGAAACGCTCCAAAACTTTGTCCGGCAGAACCCTGAAAAACAGTTTGAATGGTATTCTCCGGCAACCCTACGTTTCCATAGCGCTTTGCCACTTTCCCGGATAGCATCGCTCCTACCGCGCGGTCGGTATTTTTAATTTTGTGCTCCATAGATACCGGAGCATTTAATTCAATAGCTGATCTACATTCACTTATCAGAGTTCGATCAAGCACGTTTTCCAATTTATGATCTTGAGTTACCGACTGACGAATGGCATGTTCATTGTTTTTCGGGAAATAAATGATTTTTGAGACATCTATTTTCTCTGTCTTCGGTAATTCCGGATACTGTTTCCGTTGCAATAAATCGGCGCGTCCTACGGCTTCATCCAACGAACGAAAACCAAGTTGCGCCAAATGCTCGCGGGTCTCTTCCGCCAGAAAGGTAAAGTAGTTGACCAGATATTCATGCTGCCCCGTGAAACGTTTCCGCAATGCTTCATCTTGCGTAGCGACACCTACCGGACAGGTGTTCAGATGGCATTTGCGCATCATTACACATCCGAGAACAATCAGCGCGCTGGTGGCAAACCCAAATTCTTCAGCACCAAGCAACGCGGCAATTACAATGTCTCTCCCGGACTTGAGCTGTCCGTCGGTTTGAAGGACAATCTTTCCGCGTAAATTGTTCATGACCAGCGTTTGTTGTATTTCCGCCAATCCGATCTCTACCGGTAGTCCGGCGTGCATGATGGAACTGGAAGGGCTGGCTCCGGTTCCGCCTTCAGCACCACTAATCAGGATTAAATCGGCTTTAGCTTTGGCAACCCCTGCCGCAATAGTCCCGACCCCGGATTCTGAGACGAGTTTCACGCTCACAATGGCTTTCGGATTTATATTTTTTAAGTCGTAAATAAGCTGTGCCAAATCTTCAATCGAATAAATGTCGTGATGTGGCGGGGGCGATATTAATGAAATACCGGGAATGGAATGGCGGGTTTTCGCAATGATTTTATCTACTTTGTATCCGGGCAATTGTCCGCCTTCGCCCGGTTTAGCTCCCTGTGCTATTTTAATTTGTAGTTCGTCCGCATTCACAAGATATTCTGCAGTTACCCCAAAACGTCCGGAAGCTACCTGCTTGATGGCGCTTCGACGTAAAAGTCCGTCTTCGCTCGGTTTGAAACGCGCGGGGTCTTCACCACCTTCACCGGTATTGCTTCTTCCGCCTAAAATATTCATCGCTATCCCCAAAGCTTCGTGTGCTTCTTTGCTGATAGATCCGTATGACATGGCTCCGGTACAGAACCGCTTCATGATATTTTCAACCGGCTCCACTTCGGAAATGTCGATCGGGTTTCTCTTGTAATCGAGCAAATCTCGAATGAAAGCCGGATATGGTTTGTTGTCCACGAAATGGGTGTATTCCTTGAACATCGGATAATTTTTAGTACGCGTGGCGATTTGCAGACGGGCTACCGTTTCGGGATTCCACGCGTGGTATTCGCCATCATTCCGATAGGCGTACATTCCCAAATTCGGGAGTAAATCATCATCATCTAATTCTGCTTCAAAGGCTTTAGCATAAGGAATTAGTGCTTCGTTGGCAATATCGTCCAAATCTATTCCTTCAATCTTTGAAGAAATACCCGTGAAATATTGATTGAGAACGCTTGACGAAATACCGATTGCTTCGAAAATATGCGCTCCGCGATAGCTTCGCAACGTGGAATTTCCCATCTTGGAAAGTACTTTGAGTAAGCCTTTGTTGATGGATTTAACGTAATTCTTTTTGGCGGTAGCGAAGTCGAGCCTGATTTCGCCTTCTTTTACCTTCCGGTTTAGAATAGCGAAAGCCATATAGGGATTTATCGCGTTAGCTCCGAATCCAAACATCAGCGCGAAGTGCATTACTTCACGTGGTTCGGCACTTTCGACAACGATGTCTATCTGCATTCGTTTTCTTTTCTCAATCAAATATAAGTGTACGGCTGAAACCGCCAGCAACGAAGGAATCGGCGCGTGATTTTCGTCCACACCACGATCACTCAATACGATGTAGTTTTTCCCTTCGTCAACGGCTTTTTCAACCGAAACACAAAGTTCTTGAATGGCTGCCGTTAGTCCTTTTGATCCGGCTTTAGGGTCGAAAAGTATGGGTAAAACGGCTGTGGAAAATCCTTTGTAGCGCAGATTCATCAAAATATCAAATTCGGTATTCGTTAGAATCGGACTTTTAATTTTCACAATTTTAGAGAGTTCCGGCACATTTTCCAATAAGTTTTGATGTACCGCTCCCAGATATCCGGTCAGCGACATGACCAATTCTTCACGAATGGGATCGATAGGCGGATTGGTTACTTGCGCAAATTGCTGGCGGAAATAATCAAACAACCGATGTGGTTTGTTCGAAAGCGCGGCAAGCGTCGTATCGTTTCCCATGGATGAGATAGGTTCTTTTCCTTCGTTTGCCATCGGGATAATGAGTCGCTCCAAGTCTTCCCGCGTGTAGCCAAATACAGTCAAAAGCCTGTGATAATCCGCTATGTCATTATCGACACTTCTTCCGGAAGAAATTTCTTCCAAGGTAACACAGTTTTTGTTGAGCCAGTCGCGATATGGGAATGTTTTTGCCAATCCTTCTTTCAACTCTTTGTCGTAAAAAATCTGACCGCTCCGGCTGTCTATCAAAATCATTTTTCCCGGTTTCAGTCTGCCTTTGGCTTTTATATTGGTTGGTTCGATTTCTGAAGTACCCGTCTCAGACGCGATAATCATCACATCATCGTTGGTTATGAGATAGCGGGCAGGACGAAGTCCGTTTCTGTCGAGCATTCCGCCGGTATATTGTCCATCGCTGAACAGTAGTGCGGCTGGACCGTCCCAAGGTTCCATCAACATGCTGTGATACTCGTAAAATGCTTTCACATTGTCTGAAATCGGATTTTTATCGTTGAAACTTTCAGGTACCAGCATTGCCATGGCGTGTGGTAGTGATTTACCGGACATAACCAAAAATTCGAGTACGTTATCAAGTGATGCGCTGTCGCTCATCTTGGGTTGAACAATCGGGAAAAATTCTTTCATCTCTCCAAGTAAATCGGATTTTAGAACGCTTTCACGGCTTTCCATCCATTGACGATTGCCACGTATGGTATTTATTTCGCCGTTGTGACCAATCATACGGAATGGCTGAGCTAAATCCCATGTAGGGAAAGTATTAGTGCTGAATCGGGAATGCACCAAGGCAATACGGCTCGTAAAATTGGGATGAGTTAAATCTGGATAATACTCCCGCAATTGTAGCGAAGTGAGCATCCCTTTGTAAACCATCTGCTTGGTGGAAAGCGTTACGATGTAAAATGAACGATCGCCGGCGAATTCTGTGGTCGAAATTTCCTTTTCAATTTTTTTGCGTACGATGTACAGGCTTCGCTCCAGCTCATCTTGCGGAAGCACTCCGCCAGTAACGAACAATTGCTTGATGTCCGGTTCGTTGGAACTTGAAATTTCTCCGAGACAATCGCTATTTACGGGTACGTCTCTCGTGGCAAGTAATTGAAGTCCTTCCGCTTCAATTTTTTTTTGGATAATCTTTAAGCAGATTTTGTTTTTTTCTTCATCTTTGGGTAAAAAGACAAGACCTGTTCCGTATTTACCTTTGGATGGGACAGGAATACCTTGTAAAAGGATAAATTCGTGTGGAATAGAAACGAGTATTCCGGCACCGTCTCCGGTTTTGTTGTCGGCACTCTCGGCTCCTCGATGTACCATATTTTCGAGCACCTGAAGCCCTGTTTCTACGATTTGGTGCGTTTTTTGGTCGTTAAGTGTAACGACCAAACCTACACCGCAAGCGTCATGCTCATTTTGAAAAGAATAAAGCGACCGGCTTTCATAATCGTGAAGTCGCTGGAAGGGATTGTCTTTTGACATATTGTTTTATTCTAAACATACCCTGAACTAACCGCAAGCGGAAAGTCCAGAGTATGCCATTGATTAAATTTATTCGATAAAGCGTTTTTTCTAACTAATAAATAACAATTCCCTGTATTTTGGAAGGGGCCACATTTGATTATCGACAATGAGTTCGAGTTTATCTATGTGGTAACGGATAACCGATAAATAGGGTTCTACTTTGTCGTGATACGCAAGTGCTTTTTCGCGTTCGTGTTCTATTTTATTTGCTATTTTACGAGCTTCCACCATAGCATCTGCGTTGGTTTTGATGCCGGTTATGTGTTTGGCAATTTCCACGATTAGAGCGACATCGTCTTTGTTCAATTCTTCCGCTTGTTTTTCGTCGAAAACTCCGCGCAGTTTGTAAACATTATCCAGCAATACGCTTTGATATTGGGTAGCAACGGGAATGATGTGGTTAATCGAAAGATCGCCTAAAACTCGCGCTTCAATTTGAATCTTTTTCGTATAAGTTTCCCATTTTACTTCGTTCCGTGCATGTAATTCTCTTTCGTTTAGAACACCTGTCGTGGTAAACAGTTCAACAGATTCTTTGGAAATGTTAGCATCGTAAATAACCGGAACACTCGTTTCGCAATCAAGTCCACGTTTTTCGGCTTCTTTCTTCCACTCATCGCTATATCCGTTTCCATCGAAGCGGATTACTTTACATTCCTTGATATACAAACGGATGGTGTCGTAAATAGCCTGATCTTTTTTCATTCCGGCTTTCATTTTCCGGTCGATTTCTTTTTTGAAGTCTATCAACTGGGCCGCCATAGCAGCGTTAAGCGCTGTCATAGACGACGCACAGTTGGCGGATGAGCCTACGGCGCGAAATTCAAACCTGTTTCCCGTAAACGCGAACGGCGAAGTACGGTTGCGGTCGGTATTATCAACAAGCACTTCGGGGATATGAGAAACGCCTAATTTCATCATCTGCAATTCGTCAACGGTAATGTCGTCGTCTTCGGAACTTGATTCGATTTTATCCAGCACAGCTGAAATCTGTGACCCCAAGAACACGGATATGATTGCCGGCGGTGCTTCGTTGGCTCCTAATCGGTGCGCGTTCTGCGCGCTCATAATGGAAGCTTTGAGCAAAGCGTTGTGCTTATAAACCGCCATAAGCGTATTTACCACGAAAGTAATGAATTGCAGGTTTTCATTAGCTGTCTTGCCCGGTGTAAAAAGTCCTACTCCGGTATCTGTTCCAAGCGACCAGTTATTATGTTTTCCTGACCCGTTAATACCGGCAAAGGGTTTTTCGTGCATCAGCACTTTGAAATGGTGTTTTGGTGCAAGTTTGTACATAATGGACATGACTAATAAATTTTGGTCAACCGCTAAGTTTGTTTCTCCGAAAATAGGGGCGAGCTCAAATTGATTGGGGGCTACTTCGTTGTGGCGTGTCTTCAAAGGAATACCGTATTTGTACGCTTCCGCTTCTACGTCTTTCATGAAAGCGGCTACACGCGGTGGTATTGATCCAAAATAGTGGTCTTCCAACTGTTGATTTTTTGCGCTTTCGTGCCCCATTAACGTGCGACCTGTTAAATTTAAATCCGGACGGGCTTCGTACAATGCTTGGTCAACCAGAAAGTACTCTTGTTCCCATCCAAGGTATGAAAATACTTTTTTTACTTTCGAATCAAAGAGTTTGCAAACATCTACCGCGGCATGGTCAACAGCCGCGAGTGCTTTTAACAAGGGAGTTTTGTAGTCGAGCGCTTCGCCGGTGTAAGAAATAAATACGGTTGGAATACAAAGGGTATCGTCAACTATAAATGCCGGAGAAGAAGGATCCCATGCCGTATAACCACGTGCTTCAAACGTATTCCGAATCCCGCCGCTTGGAAAACTGGACGCGTCCGGTTCTTGCTGAGCCAGCAACTTACCGGAAAATTTCTCGATAATATCTCCGCCCGGAGCATCTTCATAATCAATAAATGAATCGTGTTTCTCGGCGGTACCGTCTGTCAACGGCTGAAACCAGTGTGTATAATGGGTTGCTCCCATTTCCATCGCCCACATTTTCATTCCGGCGGCTACGTGATCCGCAATTTCACGCGGAAGAGTCTTGTTCTCGTCAATGGCATCCGTTACCACTTTCATGGTTTCTTTTGAAAGAAACCTTGCCATTTGCTTACGGTTAAAAACATACTTTCCATAATAATCAGAAGGTTGTTTTGCCGGCATTGTAACTTCAACGGGAAGTCTTTTTGAAGCTTCTTCTACTGCTTTGAATCTTAATGTTGACATAATTTTCTGTATTTAATGTTTTGATAATTTTCTACGACTTTGTATCGAGATTGATTGAACGATGCAAAAATAATCTTTTTATTTTATTTATCACAACAAATTGAACTTTTTTTTACTAAATTTGTCGTTTTACAGAATTTTTGGAAGATTTTCAAACCATAAAACATCTTTTTGACACTAACAATTACATTAAACTAGTGTAGCAAAAACAAAAAAAGATCAACAAAATAAGTTCTGTTAATCTTTTATTTGATACGTAGTAAGCATCCTACGAATGAAAGCGACTATATTTAATCTACTTTTTCTTCTGTAGGTGCTTCCTCGTTGCTTTCGATCTCAGCAACCGGTTCTTCGGTCGGCTGTTCTTCTATCTTTTTTTCTTCTACCTTAGCTTCCTCTTTTTTCGTTTCTACTTTTTCGGATTTTGGCGATTTGGAAACTTTCTTCTCTTCGTCTGCCGTTTCTACCGCTTTCTTGGAAGAACGACGTGTACGTGTCGCTTTCTTAGTAGCTTTATCTTGTAGCATATTTTCGTTATAATCTACAAGTTCGATGATACACATCTCTGCGTTATCTCCCATGCGGAAGCCGGTGCGAAGAATACGTGTATATCCTCCGGGACGGTCGGCAATCTTCACGGCAATATCACGGAAAAGCTCGGCAACCGCTTCTTTGTTTTGCAAATAACTAAATACAATACGACGTGAATGGGTGGTGTCGTTTTTTGCTTTGGTCAAGAGCGGTTCTACATATACACGCAGTGCTTTAGCTTTAGCGAGTGTGGTAGCTATTCTTTTATGACGAATAAGCGAAATACTCATATTTGCCAACATGGCTTTTCTATGCGAAGCTGTACGTCCTAAATGATTGAATTTTTTATTATGTCTCATTGTAATGTTACTCTTTATCTAATTTGTATTTGCTTACATCCATCCCGAAGTTTAGATTTAGACTTTCTAATTTTTCTTCCAATTCAGTCAACGATTTTTTACCAAAATTTCGGAATTTCAGTAAGTCATGACGATGATTGCTCACTAATTCTCCTAATGTAGTAACATCGGCAGCTTTAAGGCAATTCAACGCGCGAACGGAAAGCTCCAGATCTGTTAATTTTGTTTTCAGTAGTTGACGCATGTGAAGTATTTCTTCGTCAAAGTCTTCTCCGATATCTCCTTCAGGCACTTCCAACGAAATTTTTTCGTCGGAGAAAAGCATAAAATGGTGTATCAAGATTTTTGCCGCCTCTTTTAACGCTTCTTTCGGATGAATCGATCCATCGGTTTGAATTTCAAGTACTAACTTCTCGTAATCTGTAACTTGTTCTACACGGAAGTTTTCTTTCGTGTATTTTACGTTGAGGATAGGCGTAAAAATAGCGTCGATGGGAATTACTCCTATTTCAGCATTTGAAGTGTTAACTTCTTCGGCGGGGAGATAGCCACGTCCTTTGTTTATCGTTACATCCATATTGAAATTGGCTGATTTGTCCATTGTACAAATTACCAATTCCGGGTTAAGAACTTCAAATCCGGTTAAGTATTTTCCTAAATCTCCTGCTTTGAAAGTTGTAGCGCCTTTTACGGCAATGGTTACTTTTTCATTCTCAATTTCTTCAACAATTTGTTTGAAGCGTACTTGCTTCAAATTGAGAATAATATTGGTAACATCGTCGAGGACACCCGGAATGGAAGCAAACTCGTGATCAATACCGTCAATACGAATCGAAGTGATAGCAAAGCCTTCGAGTGATGAAAGAAGAATACGGCGTAGAGCATTACCTATCGTAATACTGTAACCCGGTTCCAACGGACGAAATTCAAATTTGCCTTGAAAATCGTCAGCTTCCAACATGATTACCTTTTCAGGTTTTTGAAATGCCAATATTGCCATAATCTTATTAATTTTTGGAGTACAACTCTACGATTAACTGTTCTTTGATATTTTCCGGTATGTCTTCTCTTTCGGGAATGTGCAGGTAAACGCCGGACATGCTTGCATCGTTGTATTCTATCCAAGGATATTTGCTGTGGTTAAATCCGCTTAAGGAATTTAATATCACTTCCATTGATTTGTTTTTTTCGCGGACTGCAATTACTTGTCCCGGACGAACGTGATACGACGCGATATTAACAACTTTACCGTCAACCGTAACGTGGCGGTGACTTACAAGCTGACGCGCACCGGCGCGTGTAGGTGCAAATCCTAAGCGGTAAACAATGTTATCTAAACGGGATTCTAACAACTGCATCAAGATAACCCCCGTGATACCTTTGGTTCGTAACGCTTTTTCGTAAGTTCTACGGAATTGTTTTTCTAACAATCCATACGTAAATTTGGCTTTTTGTTTTTCGCGCAATTGAATTCCATATTCGGAAGTTTTCCTTCTACGCGAATTTCCGTGTTGTCCCGGCGGATAATTTTTCTTTGATAGTACTTTATCCGGTCCGAAGATAGGCTCACCAAACTTACGGGCAATTTTTGTTTTTGGTCCTGTATATCTTGCCATTTTTTATTTATAATTTTTATTTTTCGAGTCAATTTCTACGTTGAAAGGTTCTGCCGCGATTGCAGAGAGGCGTAAAGTTGCAATTCAATTCCCGATTCTACGTAGAAAAATAGTTGATTTATTATTGTGAATTACAGGTTACCGGATTGGCTTTATCTGTGTAACCTGAATTTGAAAATCTTGAATGAGAATTATACTCTTCTACGTTTTGGGGGACGGCATCCGTTGTGTGGAAGCGGAGTAACATCAACAATTTCGATCACTTCAATTCCGGCACCGTGTACGGTGCGAATAGCTGATTCTCGTCCATTTCCCGGACCTTTTACATACGCTTTTACTTTACGGAGTCCTAAATCGAAAGCTACTTTCGAGCAATCTTGCGCTGCCATTTGAGCGGCATACGGAGTATTTTTCTTGGAGCCTCTAAATCCCATCTTTCCTGCCGATGACCAAGAGATTACTTGCCCTTCGGAGTTGGCGAGTGTAACGATGATATTGTTGAAAGATGAATGAACATGCAACTGCCCTACTCCATCTACTTTTACAACTCTTTTTTTGGCTGAAACCGGTTTCTTTGCCATACTATTTATTCTGATTTATTTTGCTAAAATTCGCAAATGGTTAGTTACTATTTCGTTGCTTTTTTCTTGTTCGCAACGGTTTTCTTTTTACCTTTGCGCGTACGCGCGTTGTTTTTAGTACTTTGACCTCTCAACGGAAGACCGATACGGTGGCGGATACCACGATAACAACCGATATCCATCAATCGCTTGATGTTCAGCTGGGTCTCCGAACGCAAATCACCTTCAACCTTAAATTCGGCTCCGATAATTTCGCGGATTTTAGCTGCTTGGTCGTCAGTCCAGTCTTTTACCTTGATGTTCAAATCAACACCGGCTTTTTCTAAAATTTTCTGTGCACTGCTGCGACCTATTCCGTAGATATAAGTCAATCCAACTTCCCCTCTTTTGTTTTGGGGTAAATCTACTCCGACAATTCTTATAGCCATAAACTATTTTTTTGTAAATTGAATAAATTAATTATCCCTGACGTTGTTTGAACTTGGGATTTTTTTTGTTAATAATGTACAAGCGTCCTTTTCGTCTTACAATTTTGCAATCCGCTGTACGCTTTTTGAGTGATGCTCTGACTTTCATACTATTCTTTATTTTGCCCTACACATTCTTCCGATGTGTTAACGAGCGTATTGAAATGTTTGTTATGTTAATCGATTGAAAAATCTTTCAGGAGTTCCCTTTCTCGAGAAAACGCATGCAAGTATCTTTATTTATATCTGAACGAGATTCTTCCTTTCGAAAGATCGTAGGGGGACATTTCGACTTTCACTCTGTCTCCGGGCAAAATCTTAATGTAGTGCATGCGCATTTTCCCGGAAATATGAGCTGTGATGACGTGTCCGTTTTCCAGTTCGACCCGAAACATGGCGTTTGATAAGGCTTCGATTATCGTGCCGTCTTGTTCTATTGCTTGCTGTTTTGCCATAAATTAAAATTCTCTTTCTCCTAAAACTTGTTCTATGTATTTGAAACTTGAAAGAATGTCCGCTTTTCCTTGTCTGATTGCTACCGAATGTTCGAAATGTGCCGATGGCTTTCTATCTTGTGTTCGGGTTGTCCAACCGTCTTTCTCGAAGACTAATCTGCGCGTTCCCAGATTTATCATCGGTTCGATGGCGATAGTCATTCCGGATTTCAACGTAACACCATTTCCTCTTCTGCCGTAGTTGGGGACTTCGGGAGATTCGTGAAGATTTCTTCCAACTCCGTGTCCGACCATCTCACGTACAACCGAATATCCTTTCTCCTCGCAGTAAGTTTGCACAGCAGCACCAATGTCTCCGATTCGCTTCCCCTCTGTAGCTTGCTCTATTCCTTTGTAAAGAGACTCTTTGGTAGTCTTGAGTAATTGCAGTGTTTCTTCAGATACTTTGCCGATACAAAACGTGTATGCGGAATCTCCATGAAAACCATTTTTTAAAGCACCACAATCAATCGATATGATGTCTCCTTCTTGCAAAACGACTTCAGCGGATGGAATTCCGTGCACTACTTGTTCATTTACAGAGGTACATATCGAGCCGGGGAACCCCCCGTATCCGAGAAATCCCGGTACAGCACCGGAATCTCGGATAAATTCATTCGCTACTTTATCTAATTGTAGTGTCGAAATATCGGGTTTAATAATTTTAGCTAATTCAGCCAACGTTTTGGCTACAATCAGGTTGCTTTCACGCAACAATTCTATTTCTTCGTCTGATTTTAAATAAATCATAGTTTCAGTTTTTAGCTTGTAGGATTAGATTATAACAACTGCTAATCATTTTCAATTACAAGCTAATATGCGGAAGCACCTCCTGTACGTCCTTTTATCCTGCCGGATTTCAATAGTCCGTCGTAGTGGCGCATCAAAAGATGACTTTCAATTTGTTGTAAGGTATCTAATACTACTCCGACAAGAATCAACAGGGAAGTTCCACCAAAGAATTGCGCGAAATTTTGATTAATACCCAACAAGGACGCGAAAGCGGGCAAAATGGCAATTAATGCCAAAAATATTGAACCCGGCAAGGTAATGCGGGACATTATTGTATCCAAGTATTCCGCGGTTCTTTTTCCGGGTTTGATTCCGGGTATAAAACCATTATTACGTTTCATGTCTTCTGCCATCTGAGTGGGATTAACCGTTACTGCCGTATAGAAATAGGTAAAAGCAATAATCAAAATAGCAAAAACAATATTGTAAAGCGCGCTGTCATATCTGGTAAAATGACTCCAAAACGTCTGTGTCGCTTCCGAATTGGAATATCCTGCAATCGCGAGTGGAATGAACATGATGGCTTGGGCAAAAATGATCGGCATAACGCCGGCTGCATTAACCTTCAACGGAATATACTGACGTACACCTCCGTATTGTTTGTTGCCTACAACTCGCTTCGCGTATTGTACCGGTATTTTGCGCGTCCCTTGAACCAAAAGTATTGCAAAGGCGATTACCAAAATTAAAATGACTATTTCTAATAAGAACATTACTAAACCTCCGCCCGCGTCAACCATGCGAGAACTAAATTCTTGAATTATGGCTTGTGGTAATCTGGAGATGATACCAATCATAATGATGAAGGATATACCGTTACCGATTCCTTTGTCGGTAATTCTTTCACCCAACCACATCACAAACATACTACCTGCCATAAGTATAATGGTAGAAGTAATGATAAACCAAATCCCTTCGGGAAGCGATGACCCGGCTTGTGCTACCTGCACTCTGAGATTCGCTAAATACGAAGGTCCTTGTAACGCAAGTATAAATACGGTTAAATATCGTGTATATTGGTTCATTTTGGTTCGTCCGCTTTCACCTTCACGCTGTAGTTTTTGGAATTTGGGTACGGCAATCGTCAGCAATTGGATAACGATAGATGCCGAGATGTAAGGCATAATTCCCAAAGCAAAAATAGAAGCATTTTGGAAAGCGCCACCTGAAAACATATCCAATAACGCCATGATACCACCGCTGGTTTGGCTTTTCAGAGCTGTTAGAGCACCGGCGTCAACTCCGGGGATAACTACGTATGAACCGAATCGATATATAAGGACAAACAATACTGTTGTAATAAGTCTGTTTCTTAAATCTTCGATTTTCCAGATATTCTTTAAAGTTTCAATAAACTTTTTCATTCGTTTTTTTATTTTAAAGGTAACGACTACACTTCGGCAGACTTCAAATTAACCTTATTAACTACCTTTATTTCAGGTAATATAGTAGGTTCGAGGGTAATTAGATTTTTACGACCGATCCACCGGCAGCAACGATTGCTTCTTCGGCTGATTTTGAAAAAGCATTTGCCGACACTTCCAATTTTGCCGTAATTGTACCTTTTCCCAGTATTTTTACTAAAGCCGACTTGGATATGTAACCGGATTCACGCAATTCGTCCAATCCGATTTTTTCGAGTTTCTTACTATCGGCGAGTGCTTGAAGCGTTTCTAAGTTGATGGCTTTGAACTCAACTCGGTTGATATTTTTGAATCCGAACTTTGGCAAACGTCTTTGTATAGGCATCTGTCCGCCTTCGAATCCTATTTTGCGGGAATAACCGGAACGTGATTTAGCTCCTTTGTGTCCTCTTGTAGATGTTCCACCCATGCCTGATCCCGAACCGCGTCCTATTCTCTTACGCGTTTTTACGGAGCCGGATGCCGGTGTTAAATTACTTAAATCCATGATTTATCTTATGTTTTTTAAGTCTGAATGACGATTAATTATTTAATGACTTCCACTAAGTGATGTACTTTAGCTACCATTCCTCTAATGGGTGGTGTATCTTCGTGTTCAACGACTCTGTGCATTTTGGTCAGACCAAGCGCGTCTAAGGTACGTTTCTGATCTTTCGGACATCTGATCCGGCTTCTTACTTGTTTTATTTTTATAGTTGCCATAATTTTTATCTCTCCGTTTTTTAACCGTTGAACACCGTGCTTAATGATACGCCTCTATTTTGAGCAACTTGACGTGCGTCTCTGAGTTCGCCCAATGCGACGATTGTAGCTTTTACCAAGTTGTGCGGATTCGAAGATCCTTTTGATTTGGCCAATACGTCTGTAATACCGACACTTTCGAGCACGGCGCGCATGGCACCACCGGCTTTCACTCCGGTACCGTTTGTAGCCGGTTCGATGTAAACACGCGCGCCACCAAATTTTGCGACTTGTTCGTGTGGAATGGTTCCGTTCAAAACCGGAACTTTTATCAGATTCTTCTTGGCGGCTTCGGTTCCCTTGGCAATTGCCGCAGTTACTTCGCCCGCTTTGCCTAATCCCCAACCGACAATTCCGTCTTCATTTCCTACGACCACAATTGCCGAAAAGCTAAAGGTGCGTCCTCCTTTGGTAACTTTGGTTACTCGATTGACAGCTACTAACCGATCTTTCAGCTCGATATCGTTTGTAGTTTTTACTCTATTCATATTTGTTGCCATTGTCGATTAAAATTTAAGTCCACCTTCGCGCGCAGCGTCGGCTAATTGTTTAACACGTCCGTGGTATAAATAACCGTTGCGATCAAATACCACCTCATTAATTCCGGCATCCTTAGCTGCTTTCGCGATGAGTTTTCCTACATTCGCGGCTTGTTCGCTTTTGGATATTTTTTCTTTTGTAGTCGTTTTTTCCGACTTTTCGCCTTTTGTCGCCGTTTTTGCTCCTTTTTCTGATTTAGCGAGTGAAGATGCTGATGCCAATGTTATACCTTTGACGTCATCAATAATCTGAGCGTAAATCTGCGAATTGCTACGAAAAACAGTCAAACGGGGCTTTTCAGCTGTACCGGAAATTTTTGTCCGGATGTGGGCTTTGATCTTTTCTCTTCTTTGTATTTTAGTGTTACTCATTTCTTTACTGTTTAAGTAGATTATTTGGCTGCTGATTTACCGGCTTTACGACGAATGTATTCTCCTTGGAATTTAACTCCCTTTCCTTTGTAAGGTTCGGGTTTTCTGAAGGACCGGATTTTCGCACAGACTTGTCCAAGCAATTGTTTGTCGGCACTTTCGAGCATGATAAGCGGATTTTGATTCCGTTCGGATTTGGTTTCGACTTTTACTTCGTTTGGTAAAACTAAAAAGATAGGGTGTGTGTATCCTAACGACAATTCCAAAACTTGTCCTTGACTTGACGCACGGTATCCGACACCGACTAATTCGAGCGTTTTCTTGTAGCCATCCGAAACGCCGACTACCATATTATTGACTAACGAACGATACAGTCCGTGAAACGCCCGATTTTGTCTTTCGTCGTTATCGCGAGTCAGTTTACATTCATTGCCTTCTACTTCTACTGTGATATTCGGGTCAACAGCTTGTGTCAGTTCTCCTTTGGGTCCTTTTACGGTAATTACGTTATCTCTTACGGATATGGTAACACCTGCGGGTACTGTGATTGGTAATTTTCCTATTCTTGACATGTTAATTCCTCCCTACATTAATATACATAACACAATACTTCGCCGCCAATCTTGAGTCCGGTTGCTTCTTTGTTGGTCATTATGCCTTTTGACGTTGACAAGATGGCAATTCCTAATCCGTTCAATACGCGGGGCATATCTTTATAGCCGACGTATTGACGAAGTCCCGGGGTGGACACTCGTTTCAATTTCTTAATCGAGTTCACTTTATTAACCGGATCGTATTTCAACGCGATTTTAATGGAGCCTTGCACTCCGTCATCTACAAATTTGTAGTTGAGGATATAGCCTTTTTCGTGCAATATCCTCGTCATTTCTTTTTTCAAATTCGATGCGGGAATTTCCACCACCCGGTGGTTAGCCTTGATGGCATTCCGCAGTCGAGTTAGATAATCTGCAATTGGATCTGTCATTTTTTTTGGTTTAAATTGATCTCCACTCGGAGACAATATTTAATAATATTTGGATATGGAGTTGGTAAAAAAGAGTATTTATTGGACTGATATTATGAGACCGACTGACTCTTGTCAAATCTACCAACTTGTTTTCTTTACCCCGGGAATTAAGCCTTTGGAAGCCATCTCGCGAAACTGAATACGCGATATGCCAAACTGACGAATATAGCCTTTTGGACGACCGGTTAGTTTGCAGCGGTTGTGCAGACGTACCGGAGAAGCATTCTTCGGAATTGATTGAAGTGCTTCATAATCTCCTTCGGCTTTCAATTGTTCGCGTTTTGCCGCATATTTGGCGACCATTTTGGCACGTTTAACCTCGCGGGCTTTCATTGATTCTTTTGCCATTGTATCTCTATCTTTTAGTTTTTCTTAAACGGTAATCCGAATTCTCTCAACAGTGCAAATCCTTCTTCATCGGTAGATGCTGTGGTAACAAATGTTATATTCATCCCTAAGAGTTTACTGATACTGTCAATGTTAATTTCGGGGAAAATTATCTGTTCTTGAATACCCAACGTATAGTTTCCTCGTCCGTCGAGTTTGTTTTCGATTCCTTTGAAGTCTCGAATACGGGGCAAAGCTACGCGTACCAATCTTTCCAAAAATTCATACATACGATCGCCACGTAGTGTAACTCGCACGCCGATAGGCATTTTTTTACGCAGTTTGAAATTGGAAATGTCTTTTTTGGATATGGTCTGAACGGCTTTTTGACCGGTAATCGTAGTCATTTCGTTGATAGCGGTTTCGATGATTTTCTTGTCGGCGACAGCACTACCAAGTCCTTGATTCAATACTATTTTTTCGAGCTTGGGGACACGCATTACGGTAGTATATCCGAACTCTTTCATCAGAATGGGAACAATGCGTTCCTTGTAATCTTTCTTTAAACTTACTGTATCCATGACTTAAATTTCCTCTCCGGTTTTTTTAGATATTCGTACTAATTTACCATCATCTCCTCTTTTGCGACCAACGCGCACCGGTTTTCCTTTTTCAACGAGATTCAGGTTGGAAATGTGAATAGACGCTTCTTGCTGAAGTATCCCACCTTGCGGACTTTTCGCATTGGGTTTGGTATGCTTGGACACCATATTGATACCTTCTACAAAAGCGCGTTGATCTTTTACAAGTACTTCAAGCACTCGTCCGGTTTTTCCTTTGTCGATACCGGTATTCACATATACAGTATCACCTTTCTTTATGTGTAATTTACTCATCACTGCTTTTTTTAGGGATATTAGAGCACCTCGGGTGCAAGTGATATAATTTTCATATTGGTAGCACGGAGTTCGCGGGCTACCGGGCCAAAAATACGACTACCGCGTATTTCACCGGCATTGTTGAGCAATACGCAGGCGTTGTCGTCAAAGCGGATATATGATCCATCGGCACGTCGTACTTCTTTTTTGGTACGTACGATTACAGCTTTGGATACGGTTCCTTTTTTTATATCGCCGGCGGGAATAACGTTTTTTACGCTGACTACGATAACATCGCCCAGTGACGCGTAGCGCTTACCCGTGCCGCCAAGCACGCGGATACAGAGCACTTCTTTGGCGCCACTGTTGTCGGCTACTACTAATCTTGATTCTTGTTGTATCATTGTGTGTTATTTAGCTCTTTCGTTAATTTCGATTAATCTCCATCTTTTCGTCTTACTCGTAGGACGTGTTTCCATGATTGTAACCGTATCACCGATGTTGCAGTCATTTTTTTCGTCGTGCGCATGATATTTTTTCGTTTTATTCACGAATTTGCCGTAAATCGGGTGTTTTTCTTTCCACTTTACAGCTACGGTTATGGTCTTATCCATTTTGTTGCTCGAAACCACGCCGCTTCTTACTTTTCTTAAATTTCTTGTTTCCATCAGACTCTCACTTTTTAGTTGTTTAATTCTCTCTGACGCAATTCGGTAGCGAAACGCGCAATGGTACGACGTACGTCTTTGATCTGCATCGGATTGTCAAGCGGCGAAATGGCATGATTCATTTTCAGACGTGTAAGATGCTCCTTTTCGGCATCCATGCGTTCCAAAAGTTCTTTGTCAGTCAATTCTTTAATTTCAGTTGTTTTCATACTCTCTATCCTTATACTTTTTGTGAAGACATGTCGTAATCGCGTCTTACAATGAATTTTGTGGTTACGGGTAATTTTTGGGCAGCCAGACGAAGTGCTTCTTTGGCTACATCGAAAGGCACACCTTCTATTTCAAAAATAATGCGTCCCGGAGTAACCGGAGCTACAAATCCTTCCGGTGCTCCTTTACCTTTTCCTTGACGTGTATCAGCCGGTTTACGAGTAATTCCCTTGTCGGGGAAAACGCGAATCCATACCTGACCTTCACGTTGCATGAAACGGGTAACGGCGATACGGGCTGCTTCCAATTGACGTCCGGTAAGCCATTTGGCTTCCATCGTTTTAATTCCGAAAGAACCAAACGCCAACTGATGACCACGCTGGGCGTTTCCTTTGAATTTTCCGTCCTGCTGCCTTCTGTATTTGGTTTTCTTAGGTTGTAACATAATATCTTACTTCAAAATCGTTAATTTCTGGTATTTTTTCTTTTCTTGAAACCTTTTCCGCTACGATCGTTTCTATCGTTATTACCGCCTTGTCTTCCGCCACCGCGTGAATCTTTAGCCACGGTAAAGTTGGGTGCCAAATCTTTCTTCCCGTATATTTCGCCACGGCAGATCCATACTTTAATCCCGATAAGACCTACTTTGGTAAGTGCTTCGGCATGCGCGTAGTCGATGTCGGCTCTGAAAGTGTGAAGTGGGGTTCTTCCTTCTTTGTACATTTCCGAACGCGCCATTTCAGCACCATTCAAACGACCTGAGACTTGAATTTTTATTCCTTCCGCTCCCATTCTCATGGTTGAAGCGATTGCCATTTTTACCGCGCGACGATAGGCGATTTTACCTTCTACCTGACGTGCCACGTTATTCGCAACAATAACGGCATCTAATTCCGGACGCTTAATTTCGAAGATATTGATTTGTACTTCCTTGTCCGTTACTTTTTTTAACTCTTCTTTCAGTTTATCTACTTCTTGTCCGCCTTTACCGATAATAATACCGGGACGCGCGGTGCAAACTGTGATAGTAACAAGTTTCAATGTACGTTCAATAACGATACGTGATACACTTGCTTTGGCAAGGCGGGCGTTTAGGTATTTTCTAATTTTACTGTCTTCGAGTATCGTGTCGCCGCAATTGCGTCCACCATACCAATTGGAATCCCATCCGCGTACGATTCCCAGACGATTACTTATCGGATTTGTCTTCTGTCCCATCTTGCTTAGTTTTGGTTATCGTTATTAAATTTTGAATCTAAGTATAGCGTAACGTGATTCGAGCGTTTGCGAATGCGGTATCCACGTCCTTGTGGCGCGGTGCGCAGACGTTTCAACATGGTTGCTGAATCTACGTAAACTTCACTTACGTATAAATTGGCATTTTCCGCTTTGTCTTCGGTTTTTAATTCCCAATTGGCAATGGCGGATTTTAGCAATTTTTCCATTCTCACTGATGCTTCTTTGTTTGAAAATTTCAAAACGCTCAACGCTTTGTTAACTTCCATTCCGCGAATCATATCCGCTACCAATCGCATTTTGCGTGGTGATGTGGGAACGTTGTTAAGCTTAGCGAAATAAAGTGTTTTATTGGCTTCTTTTCTGGCATCGGCTGATATTCTTTTTCTTTGACCCATTGTATCGAAATTTTTTACTTTTTTCTTACTTTAAACTTTTCAATGGATTATTTTTTCTTACCACCGTGTCCGCGGAAGATACGTGTAGGTGCAAATTCTCCCAATTTGTGACCTACCATATTTTCTGTAATATATACGGGGATAAATTTATTTCCATTGTGAACTGCGATTGTGTGACCTACGAAATCAGGCGAGATCATTGTTGCGCGAGACCATGTTTTTACGACGGATTTTTTTCCGCTTTCATTCATCGTCAGCACTTTTTTCTCTAGTTTTAGACTGATAAATGGTCCTTTTTTTAACGAACGGCTCATATTATTTACTTAGTTTTTCTAATTATTTTTTTCTTCTTTCAATAATATACTGGTTTGATTGGTTCTTCGGGGCACGTGTTCTGTACCCTTTGGCCAATAGACCTTTGCGAGAACGTGGGTGTCCACCTGATGCGCGACCTTCGCCACCACCCATCGGGTGATCTACCGGGTTCATAGCTACGCCTCTCACTCGTGGACGACGTCCGAGCCAACGATTACGACCGGCTTTACCGGATCTTTCCAACGCGTGGTCAGAGTTTCCAACGCTTCCGATAGTTGCTTTGCAAACAGAGAGAATCTTTCTGATTTCTCCGGAAGGCATTTTTATCAACGCGTACTTATCTTCTCTCGAAGTTAGTTGTGCGAATGTCCCTGCCGAACGAGCAATAGATGCTCCTTGACCGGGATGCAGTTCAATATTGTGTATTACGGTACCAAGCGGGATATTTTGCAAGAGCAGCGCATTCCCTACTTCGGGCGCGGCTTCCGAGCCTGACAAAATTACTTGACCTACTTGCAGACCGTTTGGAGCAAGTATATACCGTTTTTCGCCATCAGCATAATACAGCAACGCGATACGAGCAGAGCGATTCGGATCGTATTCGATAGCTTTAACTGTAGCCGGCACACCGTCTTTGTTACGTTTAAAGTCAATTACTCTGTATTTTCTCTTGTGTCCGCCTCCAAGATAGCGCATGGTCATCTTACCTTGATTGTTGCGACCACCGCTTTTTTTGTTAGCACCGTTTACAAGAGATTTCTCTGGTGCACTTGCCGTAATTGTGTCAAATGTACCAATAATCTTGTGTCTCTGCCCCGGTGTTGTGGGCTTTAATTTACGTACAGCCATTTATATGTTTCTAATTTTATAAATTTACGATTTGCAGATTCGACTTAAATATTACTATAAAAATCGATGACATCTCCTTCTTTCAGCGTAACAATTGCTTTTTTGTAAGCATTAGTAGCTCCTTTGGTGTATCCGCTTTTGGTATAGCGCACTCTTTGCTTAGGGGCTACAACCATTGTGTTCACATCGGTTACGGTTACGCTGTACATTTGTTCTACTGCTTTTTTTATCTCAATCTTATTCGCGGTTTTATCCACTCTAAAGCCATAACGGTTGAGCTTTTCGCCTAGTTGAGACATTTTCTCAGTAATGATTGGTTTAATTATTATTGACATGGTCTAAACTTCCTTATGCTTTAAATATTTGTTCTAACGCGGCAACCGATTCTTCTGTAAAAATCAAATTGCTTGCATTCATAATTGAGTATGTATTTAGCTCTGAAAGAGTTATAACTTTCGTCCGCTCTAAATTTCGAGCCGACAAATATACGTTTTTATTTCCATTTAACAAAACGAAAAGTGCCTTTTTGTCAGCAACTTGTAAATTTTTTGTCATCGCTACGAAATCTTTCGTCTTCGGTGCTTCAAAATTAAGTTCATTAACAACCGCGATCGCATTGTCTTTAGCTTTGTAGGATAGTGCCGATTTGCGGGCAAGTTGCTTTACTTTTTTATTCAATTTGAAGCTGTAGTCGCGTGGCACCGGACCAAAAATACGTCCACCACCAACACGCACGGGGGATTTAATATCGCCCGGACGAGCACCACCACTTCCTTTTTGTCGTCCAAGTTTACGGGTACTACCGGCAACTTCACTTCTGCCTTTGGTTTTGTGAGTTCCTTGACGACGATTTGCCAAATACTGTTTTACATCTAAATAAATAGCATGGTCATTTGGCTCAACACCGAAGATTGTATCGTCTAACGACACTTTCTTTCCGGTTTCTTTTCCTTGAATGTCTAAAATATTAAGTTCCATGATTTATTTGTAGATGATTACGATTGAACCTTTTGCTCCGGGAACAGAACCTTTTACTACTAATAAGTTTTGTTCCGGAATCACTTTTAATACTTGTAAGTTTTGCATAGTAACTCTTTCGCCACCGGTACGTCCACCCATGCGCATGCCTTTCATTACGCGAGATGGCCATGAAGATGCTCCAAGCGAACCCGGTGCGCGTAGTCGGTTGTGCTGTCCGTGCGTTTTATCACCCACTCCGGCAAATCCGTGTCGCTTTACTACCCCTTGGTGCCCTTTTCCTTTTGAAGTTCCGACTACGTCAACGTAGATGTCTTCTTGAAACATATTGTCAACGGTAACGACTTCACCCAACTGGAACTCTCGTTTTGCTCCTTTGAACTCTACCAAGTGGCGTTGTGGAGTTACTCCGGCAACTTTGAAGTGTCCGGCTTGGGCTTTGGTAGTGTGTTTTTCTGTTTTAGGCAGAAATCCAAACTGTATAGCTTCGTAACCATCTTTTTCAACTGTTTTAATCTGAGTAACGACACAAGGACCTGTTTCGATAACAGTGCATGGCATATTCTTCCCATCGGCACTGAAAACGGATGTCATTCCGATTTTTTTTCCTAATAATCCCGGCATTTCAATTGTTTTTACCCTTAACCCCAAATGAGGGGGATCGGCTTTGTTTATAAATTTATTTTAAATTATACTTTAATCTCAACTTCAACTCCACTGGGTAACTCCAGTTTCATTAACGCATCAACGGTTTGGCTGGTTGAGCTGTAAATGTCGATAAGACGTTTGTAAGATGAAAGTTCAAATTGTTCACGTGACTTTTTATTCACGAAAGTTGAACGGTTTACCGTGAAAACACGTTTGTGGGTTGGCAGTGGAATGGGTCCACTTACGGCGGCACCGGTTGATTTTACGGTTTTCACAATTTTCTCGGCGGATTTGTCCACCAAATTGTGGTCATACGATTTTAGTTTGATTCTGATTTTTTGACTCATTGTCTTTTTTATAAATTATTTTAATATAAAGTTTTTCTCGTTTAAGAGTCATTCGCTAAACGAGATACTATTTTTTACAACAATTCGGTTTTTCCACCGGCTTCGGTTACCACTTGTTTGGCAATAGCTGACGAAACTTCGGCATAGTGCGAGAACTCCATGGATGAAGTAGCGCGTCCGGACGTGATGGTACGCAATGCGGTAACGTATCCAAACATTTCTGCCAAAGGCACTTTGGCTTTGACAACTCTCGCACCAGTACGGCTTGAATCCATTCCTTCAACTTGTCCGCGACGTTTGTTCAGGTCGCCGATTACGTCTCCCATGCTTTCTTCGGGCGTTACTACTTCTATTTTCATAATCGGTTCCATCAGCACCGGTTTCGCTTTCGCGCAAGCGTTTTTATAGGCTAATTGGGCACAGATTTCAAACGACAATTGGTCTGAGTCCACTGCGTGAAAAGATCCGTCGATCAAGGTAACTTTCAGGGTATCCATAGAGAAACCGGCTAATACACCGTTCTTCATAGCCGCTTGAAATCCTTTTTGTACTGACGGGATAAATTCCTTAGGGATATTCCCGCCCTTTACAATATCTACAAATTGTAAAGCTCCTTCAAAATCTTTATCAACCGGCTCTACTTTCACGATGATATCTGCAAATTTACCGCGACCACCGGATTGTTTTTTATACACTTCTCGTATTTCTACCGGTTTGGTAATGGCTTCTTTGTATGCTACCTGCGGACGTCCTTGGTTACATTCTACTTTGAATTCGCGTTTTAAGCGGTCAATGATGATTTCCAAGTGAAGTTCTCCCATACCGCTGATGACCGTTTGTCCGGAATTTTCGTCCGTTTTAACCGTAAACGTAGGATCTTCTTCAGCTAATTTAGCCAATCCCATACCCAGTTTGTCAAGGTCTTTTTGCGTTTTTGGTTCTACCGAGATACCGATCACAGGATCCGGAAAGTCCATAGATTCAAGTGTAATCGGATGAGATTCGTCACAGAGAGTATCTCCGGTGCGAATATCTTTGAACCCAACACCCGCGCCTATATCTCCTGCACTAATACTTTCAACCGGATTTTGCTTATTGGAGTGCATTTGGAAAATACGCGAAATACGCTCTTTCTTTTCGGAACGGGTATTGTAAACGTATGAACCGGCATCTAATTTACCTGAATAAACTCTGAAAAAACATAAACGTCCGACATAAGGGTCTGTTGCAATCTTGAACGCTAATGCAGTGAGGGGTTCTGACTCTTCCGGATGACGAACGATTTCTTTTTCGGGATTTCGCGGGTCTGTCCCTACGATTTCGGGTGTATCCAGCGGACTGGGTAGAAATTCACAAACTGCATCGAGCATGGTTTGCACACCTTTATTTTTGAACGATGAACCGCAAATCATCGGATTAATCTTCATTTCAAGCGTTCCTTTGCGGATAGCGTGTTTTATTTCTTCTTCTGTCAAAGAATCCGGATCGTCGAAGTATTTTTCCATTACTACGTCATCAAACTCGGCACAGGCTTCGAGCATTTTTTCTCTCCACTCTTGCGCTTCACTCAACAAATCAGCCGGAATTTCTTCTACTTCGTATTGGGCACCCATCGTTTCATCATTCCAAACAATGGCTTTCATCTTGATTAAGTCCACCACCCCTTTGAATTTTTCTTCTGCTCCGATAGGAATTTGAATCGGGCATGGAGTAGCTCCCAATAAATCTTTCACTTGACGAACCACTTCAAAGAAGTCTGCTCCCGAACGGTCCATTTTATTCACATATCCGATACGGGGTACGTTGTATTTGTCGGCTTGACGCCAAACTGTTTCTGACTGGGGTTCAACACCACCGACGGCACAAAAGGCGGCAACGGCTCCGTCCAAGATGCGAAGCGATCGTTCTACCTCTACGGTAAAGTCAACGTGTCCCGGAGTGTCAATCAGATTGATTTTGTATTTATTGTCTTTGTAGTTCCAGAATGTGGTTGTAGCAGCGGAAGTAATCGTGATACCACGTTCTTGCTCCTGCGCCATCCAGTCCATTGTAGCTGCGCCGTCGTGTACTTCACCGATTTTATGGGTTAATCCCGTGTAAAAAAGGATACGCTCCGATGTCGTAGTTTTACCGGCATCAATGTGTGCCATGATACCGATATTTCTGTTGTACTGTAAGTTTGCTTTTGCCATTTAATATAACCTTAATAACTAATATATCTATATTTATTCAATTAAAATCTGAAGTGAGCAAACGCGCGGTTGGCTTCCGCCATGCGGTGCATATCTTCTTTACGCTTGAAAGCTCCGCCCTGACTATTGAACGCGTCAATAATCTCGGCGGCCAATTTATCGGCCATCGAACGTCCGCCGCGTTTACGCGCGTATTGAATAAGATTTTTCATTGAAATAGATTCTTTCCTGTCCGGACGAATCTCGGTGGGAACTTGGAAAGTGGCACCTCCGACACGGCGAGATTTTACCTCCACTAACGGAGTAATATTTTCGAGCGCTTTCTTCCAAATGTCAAGGGGGGCTTTTTCTTCGTTGGGCAATTTGGTTTTTACCACATCCAACGAATCATAAAAAATACTGAAAGCGATTGATTTTTTACCATCAAACATCAAATGGTTAACAAATTTGGTTACCATTGATTCATTAAAGACCGGATCGGGCAAAATGATCCTTTTTTTTGGTTTTGTCTTTCTCATTTTTGTAAAATTTCCGTTTTTGTTTTTTTGGTTGCTTGTAGCTTCTTCAACGCGTCCTCCGATGCATTTACTCAACCTTCAACTGCTACCTTAAAACTCAAACAAGTTGTGTTAAAACTTGATTTTTTTGTTTTTTTGTTAGAAAGATCCTTCCGGATCTAAAAACTGCTGTGATCCGAAGATTATTTCTTCTTAGCTGCTGCGGCGGCTTGTCCCGGTTTTGGTCGTTTGGCACCGTATTTTGAGCGACGTTGTGTACGTCCGTTTACCCCCGCAGTATCCAATGTACCGCGAACTACGTGGTAACGCACACCCGGAAGGTCTTTCACACGACCGCCACGCACCATCACAATGGAGTGTTCTTGCAGGTTGTGTCCTTCGCCCGGAATGTAAGCATTTACCTCCTTTTGGTTGGTTAAACGTACACGAGCCACTTTACGCATAGCAGAATTCGGTTTCTTCGGAGTAGTGGTGTAAACACGAACGCAAACTCCGCGACGCTGTGGACATGAATCCAAAGCCGGAGATTTACTTTTTTCTACAAGCACTTCTCTCCCCTTTCTAACTAATTGTTGAATTGTAGGCATTTCTTTTCTTGCTTTTTTAATAAATAGTTATGAATTATCCATTTAGATTTTCTCCAAAATGGGTTGCAAAGGTACAAACTTTTTTTCTTTTGGCAATAGGTATAACGATTATTTTTTTGAAAAAACACGTATTTATATAATCGAAAAAACAAAAAACACAAAATTTCAAAACAAATTGTACATATTTTGCTTTAAAAAACAGGTTTCACACCGTACAATTCCATGTGAAACACACCGTTTTGCCTTTCCCCGATCCTCTTGACGCGGATAGTTGTTTTCTTGCGTATCCGTTTTTCCAATGCTATTTGTCCAGATATTCATTGAGTGATTCGTTGGATAGCTACTCAGTAGGAATTTTCTCGTGATACCGGTAAGCGCTTTTGTTGAGAATGCGAAGTCCGATAAGAAGCGCAAACGTGTTAATCGCCTGAAAATAATCGTTATCGACGTTTAATGGCTGATACCATTTCAACGATTGTCAAAAAAACATGCGTGTGAGCATAAGAAAATTAAAAGGATAAAGCGATTAAATCGAATCAAGCGGACTCTTTATATTGGACTTGGATACGTCGGTAACGTGTGTATATATTTGTGTGGTTTTTATGGAGCTGTGTCCAAGTAGTTCTTGAATAAAACGCATATCCGTCCCCATTTCCAATAGATGGGTGGCGTAGCTGTGTCGTAGACCATGTATTCCAATTTGTTTCTTGATACCTGCTTTTTGCATAGCCGTCTTAAAAACTGCCTGCGCACTTCGTAAAGAATATGCTCCTCCAAACTGTCCCTCAAAAAGATACTTTTGGGGACGGTATTGCCGGTAATATGCTCGCAATTCTTCCAAAACAGAGGCAGGCAATACAACTAAGCGGTCCTTTTTTCCTTTCGCCTGTTCTACGCGCACCAACATGCTGCTACTATCTATGTCCGTAACCTTCAGGGCTACTACTTCACTCACACGCAACCCCATTCCGTAGCATAATTGAAGAACGAGACGGTGTTTGGGATTTTTGGTTACCGCGATTATTTTTTGTATCTCATTTTGACTCAACATCTTTGGCAGCTGAAGTTTTCTTTTGGGGCGGGGAATGTCGATAAACATTTTGGGACGATGCAATACTTGTTCAAAATAAAATTTCACGGCATTGATGCGACCGTGAATTTCACTTTCCGAAAGTTTCAGGGTACGGTGGCAGTAGAGAAAATAGGCGCGTAACCGATCGGGGGTCAATTGATCTACGTTGTAAGATTTCAGAACGTATAGTAACTGTGCAAATTCCAATGAATAGGTTCGTAGCGTATTTTCACTATACCCTTTGAGTTTTATCTGTTCCTGAAATCGATCGAACGCCGGTAAATTCACGATTTGAATTCTTCGCAACACTTCTTTTCCTACGATTGTCGGTTCCAGTTGAAACAATGCCCTGTAAAAGCGGTTGTCGGTTACATACCACGATTTTTGCCCGGCAGACCAGTAGGCTTTTGTTTGTGAACGCAAGAACGCGATCATTTCCTGATTTCGCTCAAACCGTACCCAAATAACACGTTTACCTTTGTGCTCTCCGGGTAAAAATTGAAACCTGTTATCCGAAAAATCCATATTTGTATTGTTAGTATGTTGAAGTTGTCTGTTACTCCTGCAAATATAGGCTGATAATATCAAACACGCAATAAAGGTAAGAAAATAAAATTTTCTTATACAGGATTTTAACTAAAAATAAAAAAATATTCATTTTTCAGATGAATTTTTAAAAAAGTTGCGTATATTTGTGAGTTGTAGGTCATTCAAAACAGACACAAAAATTGCAAAATATATGAAATATAAACAGATTATAATTATTACAACGATTGTCTTGATTGGTAGTCAAAGAAATATTTTTGCTCAAAACCCAAGCTACATTGATTACCAAAATGCTAAAACGGATACTTTATATGACATTGAGAAACATTACAAATTGCCATCCAGTGGCTTTGATGTTAATATAAACATTGATAGTCTGGAATTTACAGAGCGAAGAATACCTAAAATAAGAAAAATATTTAAAGCAGGTAAAGTATATTATTACAAAGCAATTTATATTGCTTCAAACAACCATACACTATCGAATAGTAATGTTATAATGAAAGCTACCGGAGAAAGATGGGAATGGCAACCTGAAAAACAAGACTTAGTATATTATGAATTTCCCAATTACAAAGCTGATTCTATAAAATTAAGAAATCACGATATTAATAAAGAATTGCAACTTTGGAAGAATCAAACAGGAGAAGGTGTTATTGAGAATTTTGAGCGAGTATGGATGCATCCAATCAGAATTAATCAATATAAATTTACGGAAATAGCCCCTTTCCCTGCTGTGCAGTTCCCTCTGATAAAAGGGAAAAAATGGGGTAATACAACAATGATTGATGAAGGCTGGGGCGAGTGGAATGGAGAAACAGTTGAATATAAATACAAAATAACTGGTCGGACTACTTTCCAACTTGATGATTTCCAAATTGATTGTTGGATTATTAAGAGTGCTTCTAAATGCTCATTAGGAAAATCAAAATTAACAACCTATTTTAATGACGAATATGGTTTTGTTAAAATGATATATAAGAATTATAAAAATGAAAAATTAGTTTTTGAATTAATAAAAGTTGAAGAATAAAGAACGACCTACAACATTTTGTATAAGTAATGGCGGGGGTCGTGGGTTCTCGCAGGTCGGATTCCCGTCCGATTTTCTGCGTCCTGTTGGACGGAAAATCGCTCGCAAATCCGCCACTACTCATACAATTTACCGTTGGCGGTAATTTCACACCCCGCCTTTCGGGAAGTTTGGTTTCGGCTCACTATTCTCCTTCGCCAACAACTCCATTTGTTCAAGCAATGAATCAATCATGGCTAAATCTGGTTTTCCCTTTTCTATTTCTTCCAATGCTAATTGATGAAGCTTATGCATTGGTGTAATAACTACCCCTGTGTTGCCTAAAGCTTTTGACATAGCAATAACACAATCAAATGCAGCATTTGAAACTCTAAAAAATGTTCTTAACTGTTGAATTTTCTTATCCATAAAAAATATTTGTTTAAAATTAAAAACTACCGCCAACATGGGGTTTGCCAATATGTAAGCTGACGGTTATAAATGTGGCTGACGTGCATCACGGCAACCGTTGTTTTTCAATTAAGCCAGGTGCTGCCAATTCTTACACATCGGCAAGCCTTCAACGTTGGGCGTAATATTAGAAAACCAGACCCCTAAAATAAATATGGCGACAAGAAAAAAAACATTACCTGTTGAAACAACACCTACAGAACTTACAAAATCTAAAGCGACTTTAAAATTAGAACTTGAAGATAGAATTAACAAAGGGAAAGAATTATTAAAACGACCAATTAATAATGATAGTGAATATTTAAGCCAAAAAGATGAATATTCAAAATGGAGTGATTATAATTATGAGCTTTTGAGACAGGCATTTAATAAAACAGATAATGAATATGCTTATAGCTATAACCAAGTCGGACAGTTTAGTGGAATTATGGTTTCATCATCAATTTATGAACGAAGAAATCCTCAAGAAGATTATGCTAAATTAAAACAAAAAATTTCAGGCAAACTTGACAACTTGGAGAAACTCTTTGACAAAGTCGAACTATTAAAGTCATCAGTTGTGATACCTGAATATTCAAAACCAGTAAAGACTGAATTGGATTTACAAAGCGTTTTTATTGTACATGGACATGATGAATTAGCCAAAACTGAATTAGCCAGGTTTCTTGAAAAACTAAAACTAAAAGCAATAATATTACATGAACAAGCAAGTTCAGGAAACACAATAATTGAAAAAATTGAAAAGCACACTAATGTAGGTTTTGGAATTGTCTTATATACACCTTGTGATGTAGGAAGTAAAGCGGGGAAAGAGAACCTGTTAAAAAGTAGAGCAAGGCAAAATGTTGTCTTTGAACATGGATATTTAATTGGAAAAATCGGAAGAAAAAATGTCTGTGCCTTAGTTAAAGGCGATATTGAAATTCCAAATGACATTTCAGGAGTTATATATATTAACATGGATAATTCATGGCAGTGGCAAATAGCAAAAGAATTAAGGGAAAGTGGATACGAAATTGACATGAATTTAATCTAAAAATACTACGCCCAACATGGTATTGCCAAAAGCGGGGCTGAAATCCAAAACTCAACGATAGTAATTCTATTCCGCAAAAACCATTTTTTATTTTTTTTGAGTAAATTTGAAAAATAAAAAATGGTTTTTGCTAACGCGGTGCTAAACTGAACTTTCCGGTTTTCTTTTCCCCGCCTTCGGCAATACCCCGCCGTTGGGCGTAATATTGCAAGACAGAGACAGACAATGGATTCAGCATTGATTTTAAAACAAAAAGTTGACTCTGGGGAAATTGAGAATTTTGACCAAGCGTCAGATTACCTCGGAAAATCAGAAATCGTGAAAGATTTGCTGACCGATTTCGACTTTGAGATATTAAATCTGCTCAACCGATTAATCGAACTTTCAGAAATACCATTTACCTATCGACTTGAGAAAGTTGAAAATTGGACAAATTTGCTCGCCGACTTGTCTTTCTGCAATGACGGATTTTCAATTAGCGGGAAAAGCGATGATATTTTGTCTTGCTATAATTCAATGATTACAAGCACCTTGACACGAATGAAATATCCTGAAAAAATGCGCATTGACAAAGGAATCAATTGGATTTTAAAGTATCAAAATATTGAGCGTGGAAAGGAAAATAAATGGACAGGTTCACGAATTCAAAAATATGGAGGGTGCCTGAAATCAACTCCTTGCTATATTGGAATTGTTAAAGCAATGATTGCACTTAACGACTACAAAAAAAGTCCAAATTACTTGACAAGCCGAGAAATTGAACAAAAATTGGAATCAGGATTGGAATATATCCTCGAACAAAATGTTTATCTTCGAAAATCGAACAAACAACCGATTACAAAATACATCAACAAATTGACTTATCCGTTTTCATATAAAACCAATATAATTGAGATACTCAGACTATTGAAAGACAATAATTTGATTACAGATTCGCGCTGTGACTTTGCCAAAGATTTTATCAATACAAAAAGACAAAAAAATGGTTTTTGGAAAGTGAATAGTTCATATCTGCCAAAATTTTGGGTTCAATTTGACAAACCCAAAGAACAAGGAGAATGGATTAGTTACGAGATTAATAAAATAATGAATTAACAAACAAAATACTACGCCCAACAATGTATAAAAGTAATAGCGGTTTCGGTGGCTGTTCGGGCGGTAGTGGTTCTAATCAGCCCCGCCAAATCTACCGATTTGACTATTTGTTTATGGTGTAGCTTTGGCTACTTTGTAACTTGAAACGAAACCGCTTTTATTTCCGCTACTACTCTTATACTAACCGTTGTAGCCAATACTAAAAAAGCACATATGAAAAATCTGATTTGGACTTTGTTGATAGGTCTTTTTTCAATTAATATTCAAGCACAAGAGAGTTTAAATATTCCTGAAAAATTCCCAACGAAATTCCAGAATAGTTTTACTTTTCCATTAGGCTCTAAAATTATGTTAGAACTCAAAGAAAAAAAGAACGGAAAGTATGAATATCGAGTATTAAGTATTGAAAAAATTGAAGGATATTATTCTTTTGAAGCAAATGAAAATTTATTCGAGGAAAATCCAAAAGAAAATACTGTCGAAATTTATTTTATGGGAGCATTTTATAATGAAGGAAATGAAGACAAAGATTGGAAATCACTTTTAATGATGAGAAATAATCTGAAAGAACCTATAAATTATAAAGCTGACATTAAATATTATTTCAAAGATGAATTTGAAAATACAAGTATAGTTGGAGCTTTTCCAAATGCTAAAACAAATGAAATTTGGGCTCACAAAATTGATTTTATTACCCTATACGATTTTGAAAAGCTAAAAGTAAAATAGAAAAAAGTACTGGCTACAACATCGTGTATGTGCAATATCGGGTTAAGTGTTAAATCAAAGTTTCGGTTTTCTATGTCGCAAAAACCATTTTTTATTCGCTCAAAAAGTGTAAATTAGCAAATAAAAAAATGGTTTTGCTTACGTCAGTCAATAATCGAAAGTTTAGGCTTTCTTTTCCGCTCCTGACACATACACGCGGACCGTTAGCCACAATTACTATCGAAGCGTTTTCCAATCGAAGATTAATCATAATTTGAATGGATGAATAGAAATTAAATTCAGACCGAAGTTGAGATCGAATAAGGGTCTGAATAGAATTTCTGTTGACGAATCGAAAAAAAAAGAGACGAATGTTCCAATCAGAAGTCTCGATACTAATCGTGTCCAACGATTCCCAAACTGATGGAAATTTTCCCGACTTCGGTGATTTAACAATTTCGATGGCTTGATGGCTAAACAGAAAAAAACGGCCGAAAAAGATTATTCGCTGCGAAAATATAACTCCGATGGAAAACCCAAATCGAGTTGAATGTCCCGTTTTGCGATGATTAGTGAAAAGCCGTGAAGCCTTCTCCCCCAGCCCTAAAATACTCGAAAAAATTTTTAGATTTTACACCAAAAAGTTGATTGTTCTAAACAACGTTAATGGATGAAAAACTGTAGTTTAATGAAAAAAAATGAACGAAAACAAACACACAAAAAGTAACTGTAGCTAACACCGGCTTTACAAAATGCGGACTGATGGCTTAATCCGGTAGTTCGTGAAAAATCTGTGCGCAAAAACCATTTTCTTTTTATTTTTTCTGTAAATTGCTCAAAAGAAAAATGGTTTTGCTCAAGTTAGGGAAAATTCAGAGTTTAGGAACACCTGCACCGCACTTTGCAAAGCCGACAAACGTTACCTGCAATGCGACCCTAAAAATCGGGAAAAGCAGAAATCTTTTTAACCTTATGACTGAAATAGATATAAATTTTGATTTTCGAAATGATAGTATTTGTGGAGACCCTGATACAGACAGTCCAAAATTGTATGAAAATCACAAAATATTATGGAGTAAAAATTTACCTTGTACAAGAGTTCTGAACTTAGAAACATTGACAATTGGAGGTAAATATGGGAGAATTGTTTTAAAAAATAAT
>JBKEBE010000132.1:0-13415 GCA_047973025.1 Paludibacteraceae bacterium | reverse complement strand
GCGTCCGGATTTACCTTGGCAACTTCTTCGATTTCCACTCCTCCTTCGCGACTTGCCATCAGAATTACCGATTTGGAGTTTCGATCAATAGTCAGACCTACATAAATTTCGGAGTGAAACTTCACGCCTTCCGCCAGCAAAACTTTCTCGACGGTATAGCCTTTGATGTCCATGCCGAGAATTTTATTGGCCGCTTCACGCGCTTCATCGACGTTTTTTACCAACTTTACACCACCTGCTTTCCCGCGTCCTCCGGTAAGCACTTGCGCTTTCACGACGGACGGATAACCTAATTTTTCCGCCGCAGTCAGTACTTCATCAGGTGTAAGGCATAGTACTTCGCGAGTTACGGGAATGTTGTAGCGTGCGAAAATTTCTTTTGCTTGATATTCGTGTATTTTCATGCGTTTATTTTTTATTTTTTACATTAAGGACACATGGAACACGCCATTAATCATTCCCTTATGTGTCAAAGTTATTTCACATGGCTGTTTCATGATTATTACATCTCAATGTTACTTGATTAATTCGCGTTTTTTTCTTTAACGTTGAAAAACGGAATATTGTTCTCCGTTATTTTATCAGGACTTTATTTATTTCATTCCCTATTCTGACGATGTAAATGCCGGAAGCCGGTACTTTTAAAGAAATATGGTCAGCTGTTTGATCTGTCATCTGATGAATTAACCGTCCATATATATCATACAGTTGAACACCTTCGTTTCTCAAGTTAAAAATAGTGATTTGCTTGTCGGCTAAAGTTATCGCATGTTTTTTCTTGACAACTTCTATGTTGCCGGTATTAGTTTCACATTTGCCCGTAATCGACAAATTCTTTATTTCCCAAGTAGAACTCGCCGATGCCGTGCTGACGTATTTAAATCCGATAAAGGTATTTGATTTACAATTTTCCGCAGGAATTGCAATATTACCTGATTCTACAAATGTCCAATCATTTCCTGTGGGATATGTCGGTATAGTGAGTTGTGTCCAAGTTGCATCTGCGGGATCTCCGTAATGGAAATCATTTGAAATCCAAACGGTGTTTTCGGTTTGCATATTTGCGACGATACCTTTGTTGATGGTGTGTGAGAATTCGAGTCGTACATTTTCATAGTCGGATAAATCCATTTCGTTGGTAATCAACCAGTCTTCGTTCGCATGGTTAGTTGCGTATTCATAGCCGGACATTGCTACCCCATAATTGGCGCTTCTCCAACTCCAAACTTGATCTCCCAAAACACTGTATTGTGAAAAGGGAACCATATCGCTTGTAAACGGGGCTGAAAAACTAAAGTCAACGCAACTGACGGCGATTGCCGTTATATTAACCGTAACATCTGAAACCCCACCACCCGATATTGTTAATGTTGCGTTGTGAGTTCCTGTTTCAGGGGCATAATAATATATGGTTATTTCAAATCCTGCTTCCGCGTCGGCTTTTGGTATTGTAGTAGGAATGGAGAAATACGAAGCAGATGCTCCACTTAAAGTTACGGTTAAATCGCCGGTTAGATTTGCAGCTGAAACAGGAACGGTTTTAATTAAGTTCTGTTGATATGTGACCGTACCAAAATCAACTGTTGTGCCGGAAATTGGCGAAGTTAGAATAGGATTAGTTGAGCCACTGATAGTCCAAGCAGTTCCCATTTTGTTTCCCCAAATATATTCAGCCAATTCGGGATGGTCTATAAACGGATTTCTGTTCCGCTGATGTACATAAATGGCGTTGTTTCGGTCTCTTTCCTTTTGGCTGACAGGATCTTGTCGGTGCCATTTGAGAAAAAGATTAACCGACCAATCCGATAACGCGGGATACACGGTTTGATTAAATGAAGCTCCATCAATAGTGGTCATAATATTTTCGTAACGTGTAGCAAAGTAGAAATACGAACGGGCGAAATCGCCTTTGTACTCATCTACCGGCTCGAATACGGTACCGGTATAACCCGGAAATGAAGATGTCCCCAATTTACCCAATCCTTTTCCCCCTATTGGGAGCGCGTTAGTCTCTCCAAACGGGTAATTACTTCTGATACCGTTTACCTTACCGTCGGTCGGATAAATGTGAAAAGCATCGCTTACCATAGGCGAATTACTGTTAAACCAACTTTGTGGTACGGAATGTTCGCGGTTGAAACAATCACAAATGCCGGAATAATTGCCACATTGTTTCTGTCCAAAGTTCCATGTACAAGTGGAGTACATGTCCCACACGTTACCGGATGTCGTTTTGTCGCTGGTTTCGTAGATGGTATATAAGTAATCGTAACTGTTCGTCTTATAATTCGACGAAATGATGCCGTATAGTGTTGATTTCAGGGTAGCATTGGTTTTTCCTTCAGCAACGCTGTAATAATTAGTCGGCTCTTGTCCGATAGAGACAAAAGACAGAAGTATAAAAACCGGTATGAAATAAAACTTTCTCATAAATTCATAAAATTTTAACTCTACAAAGAAACAAAAAATGTTTGAATAATAACACGGATTTAATACATATTTTTTAAGTGTTTCAACTTTATTCTTTAACATTAGGGACACATGCCTGGCTACAACAGGCAGAGAACATGCCATTAATCATTCCCTTGTGTGGCAAAGTTATTTCACATGGCTGTTTCATTACAGATAGGAATTAGCCTTAGTTATATCTGCCCTTGAACTTTCTACATTCAAAATCTTGTTAGTATTCCGATTATTTCTTACTTTTGTAAGCTTAATGATTTGATACACCGCATGAAATATTACATTCAATAATTTCTTCGTTTCGTTTATGTCAACCGACCAACAATATGACCATGTAGCTGCTATCTGCAGAGATATTTACACTAAAAAATTGAAAGATTACGGTGCTTCGTGGCGCATCTTGAGACCTACATCCGTAACGGATCAGATTTTTATCAAAGCGAACCGCATTCGGTCTATCGAAACGAAAGGAGTGAATAAAGTTGGTGAAGATGTCAGAAACGAATTGATTGCTATCGTAAATTATAGCATTATTGGACTGATTCAGTTTGAATTGGGTGAAACGACTTGTGATGATTTGCGTATGGAACGTGCGGAAGCACTTTACGAAAAATACATCAACGAAGCCAAGAGACTGATGGAAGCCAAGAATCATGATTATGACGAAGCTTGGCGATTGATGCGCCCACAGTCATACACGGATTTGATTTTACAGAAAATACATCGGACCAAGCAGATTGAAGATAATCAAGGACATACGCTGATTTCAGAAGGAATTGATGCTAATTACTTTGATATGATAAATTATGCTGTCTTTGGGTTGATAAAAAAGGAATTTGAAAGTACAGACAGCCTTTAAATAAAAAACTAAATGAGTCGAGATAATGATTATAGATACATTTCGAGTAGTACACGGGTAGAATCTCCACTTCACAAAACAGGCGAGATTTCACTTGAATTGATCAGACTGATTTTATCGGTAGTTTTCATTTTTTCCGGTTTCGTAAAAGCCATTGACCCGCTTGGTTCAACTTACAAGTTTGAAGATTATTTCAATGCCTTTGGCGAATTTTTTGTGGAGCTTACCTTTTTAGCATTTCCTTTAGCCATCGCTCTCTCCACTTTTGAGCTTGTTTTGGGACTGTGTTTCCTTTTCAAAATAAAACTAAAAACGACTTCAATTCTGGCATTGCTTTTCATGGGTGTAATGCTTCCACTCACACTTTACATCGCATTAAAAAATCCGGTAACCGATTGTGGATGCTTTGGCGACGCGCTGGTAATTTCCAATTGGGAAACATTTTATAAAAACATTGTTCTTACTTTGTTTATCATTTTGATGCTGCTTTTTGAGAATAAGCTTCATCGGATATTTTTAAAAAAAATGGAATGGTCCATTATTCTGTTTTTTGCGTTTATAGGTGTTGCGCTATCGATTTACAGCTATCGAAATCTTCCCATGTTTGATTTTCGTCCGTACAAGGTCGGTGTGAATATTCCGGATGCGATGAAAGTACCTGAAGGGATGCCTTTGGATAAATACGAAACAAAATTAATTTACAGGAAAGACGGTGTGAATCAAGAATTCACGCTTGAGAATTATCCAAAGAATGATACGACATGGGTGTTTGTAGATCAGGAAAGCACGCTTATACAAAAAGGATATGAACCACCAATTCATAATTTTACCATAACAGATGCCAATCATATTGATAGGACTGATGATATATTGAGCATGCCGCGCGTTCATCTGCTTGTGATGTATGATGTCGGCAAATCGTCGGAAGAAGGCGCGGTAAAAGCTGAAGCTCTTTACAAAAGAGCGACAGCTAATGGAGAACCGTTTTACGCACTCACGGCATCTACCGATGAAGCTATTGCCGCATTTAAAGGCAAGACGGGTGTAACCTATCCATTTTGCAAAACGGATCCGATTACGCTAAAAACGATTATCAGGGCAAATCCCGGATTGATAACCGTAGAAAATGGGACTATTAAGGAAAAATTGAATTGGAGGGACTTTAAATAAATTACGAGTAGAATTAAAAAAAAACATTAAGGTAAAAGAAATGAGAAAAAACATTGTCGCAGGAAATTGGAAAATGAATAAAACCCTGCAAGAAGGATTGGTGCTCGCCACGGATTTGAATAATGTATTGGCAGACGCAACACCGAATTGTGATGTCGTGATTGGTACGCCGTTTATTCATTTGGCTAGTGTAGCGTCTTGCGTCGATACTTCAAAACTAAGAATTTCGGCTCAAAACTGCGCTAACAAGGAAAATGGCGCTTATACCGGCGAAGTGAGCGCTTCTATGATAAAATCAACCGGAGCAACGCATGTTATTCTCGGACACTCCGAGCGTCGCGCGTACTATGGCGAAACCTACGAGATTTTGAAAGAAAAGGTGTTGTTGGCATTGAAAAATGAGCTTAGTCCAATTTTCTGTATTGGCGAATTGAAAGAAGAACGCGAAGCCAACAAACAAAATGAAGTTGTAAAAGCACAATTGGAAGGTTCTGTTTTCAATCTTTCGGCGGAAGATTTTTCGAAAATAATATTAGCTTACGAGCCTGTATGGGCTATTGGAACCGGACTTACCGCTACCTCTGCTCAAGCGCAAGAAATTCACGCGTACATTCGCGGATTAGTTGCCGAAAAATACGGAAATGAAATAGCCGAAAGCACTTCTATTCTTTATGGCGGAAGCTGTAATCCGGGAAACGCTAAAGAACTTTTCTCGAACGCGGACGTAGATGGCGGTTTGATTGGTGGCGCTTCATTAAAAGTTGCTGATTTCAAAGCAATTGTTGATTCGATTTGAGAACAGATTCTTTTACATACATAAAAAACCCCACAAGATAATCCTTGTGGGGTTTTTTAATTTTAGACGTGCAATAGCCACAAAATAAATGTTGTTCTTTCGTACGGCTATTCGACATATTCCTTTTGAAGTTTTATGGCAAAGTTTACACTCTCTTTGTTTTTGGGATCCACTAATCGAGCATTCATTTTTGGGATTTTGATCTCAATTCCGGTGGGTACATTGTTCGGATCTTTTATCTTATCTTTATTTGCTTCGTAAATATATACCCAAAAATGAGGACTTCCATAATATTTACGTGCAAATTTTGTCAACTGACTACCCGAAATCATCTTTTCTTCAGCCATAGATTCATTATAAGTTCTAGGCGAAGAGTAAATATCCGTAACCGGTTCAACTTCCGGCTTGTTTGTTGTTTTTTGATTTGCCGGAAGGACTTCGGTTTGATTTTTTCTTGTATCGTTGAATAACGTATCCGACGTTTCTGTTGAATCGATAACGCCCGCTTTTTGGTTTATTAGTTCTTTGATCTGCCGGACTCTGGCGACATTTGCTAAGGAATCAGCCAGATACTCTAATCGAAGTTGATTTTGTTTTTCCTCATTGATTTTAGAAATAAAAGGAGGTAAAAGCCAAGCCACGATTCCGCCGATCAGTACTACTGATGCAACAATAATAAGGGTTAAGGGTATTTTTCGTTTAGCTGTATCTTCTTCCGTATCGGGTACTTTAATTTCTTGCGTATCCTTATCCGCTTCTGTGTCTGTATCTGTATCCGGTAAAGAAACAACCGGTTTTTCGTCGAGAGTAGCCTGTTCGGCAGAGGTCAAAGCATTTAGCTGTTGTTGGGATATTTCCTCTTCTGAGACTCCCCCCCTATTACTATCTTCGAGACTTACATGCGTTATTTCGGAATCATCCCTTTTTGGGATTTCAGTTTCCGAATAGGGTGTTTCATCTACAGTAAGCTCGTCTTCATAATTTTCTTCATCAAATTCATCATCTTCATCTTCTTCTACGGATTTTTCCAATTCACTTATTCGTGTGGTCTCGATAATTTCAGTTTCGTTTGATTGTACAATCGAAACTTCGTTTGAATCTTCATGATCCACGGTTTGTAAAGAGTCTTGATTGCCATCATTCGTACCATCTTGGGAAGTTACATCTTCTTGATGATAAATAATAGATACCCCTCTCACAATATCAAATTCGGCTTCGGCTTCGAGTATTTCGCACTCAGTTGCAACTTTTTTTTCTACCGTGGATTGCAATTCAGTTTCGGTCTCCTTATCAGTCGCTTTACCCGACGCTACATCTTGTGCTATTACTTCTTGTTTTTCTGTAATTTCGAGAGACAATGCGTCATTCTCATCAATCTTCTCAAAATTTTCACGAGCAGGTTCTGTTACCTTTTGTTCATTTTCTTCTGTTTTTGCTACTTTTCCGGATAAAGCGTTGATATCTGAAAGGATTCCCTTGATTTCTTCTACCTGTGAAGCCAATACAATTAAATTAACATCTTTTTTTTCGATTGCACCTTCGCCGGTCAGCGGACTTTTGTCGGGAGTATGCTCTTCATTATTTTTTTCGTCGGGAAGCGATATGGTCTCAAGATGCGCAAAGGGTTCATTGATGCTATGTTTGATCTCTAACTCGGGGGCAAAGATTACTCGGTAATAACCCGGAATTATGATTTCATTGCCGGTATTAACGTCTATACTTTGGCGAGCTTCGTACCACTGTGATTTGAAAGTGCCAAGTCCTTTCACTTTTACATTCTCACCCAACAACAAAGCATCTTCAACCGTAGAAAGAAATACTTTGATAAATTCTTCCGCATCTTTTTTTGTAAAGTTGCCTTCTCGCGTCATCAAATCAATGACTTCGGGAATACTTAATTTCTCCTTACTCATGACACATTATAATTTAGAATTTATTTTTTCTTTCACCACAGAGCTTTGTCTAAATGTTAAGACTAATTTGGGGGGTACAATGGAACGTTCTTTGGATTGAGGATGTACAATCAATCGTTCTTCACGTTTTACGACTTCGAAAGTTCCGAAGCTTTGGAATCCTATACTGTTATCTTCCTTTAATTGTGCTACACAACAACCTATGAAGGAATCCAGCATGTCTTGTACATCTTCCTTGGGCAGATTCATTTTTAAGGCGATGGCGGAAATTAAATTCTTACTATTCATTTCAGTCAGTTTTAATTTTTCTTTTATATAGGTTTAGGGAATAAATTTAGATACCAAAAAGTTCAAATTCAGACGCATCTGTAATTTTTGCATTGTAAAATTCCCCTACTTTTACTCCGGTTTTCGTAGCCGGAATTAGTACTTCGGGATCAACTTCGGGAGAGTCGAACTCTGTTCTTCCGATATAGTAGTCTTTCTCTTTTTTATCGATGATTACTTTGAAGCTCCTCCCGACTTTTTGTTGGTTGTGTTCTAATGCAATAGTCTGTTGAATCGTCATAAGCTCCTCCAGACGTTGCTGTTTGACAGTATCCGGTATGTTATCCGCATAGGTCTTATGCGCGAAAGTGCCTTCTTCATGTGAGTAGGCGAAAGCTCCCAGTCGTTCGAATCGGATTTTTTGGATAAACTCTTTCATATCTTCGAAATCCTGCTCTGTTTCATCGGGGTGTCCGACAAGCATCGTTGTTCGCAAATGGATAGCGGGTACTTCTTCTCTGATTCGTGCTATCAATTCATGAGTTTCAGATTTTGTTATGTGCCTTTTCATTTTACGAAGCATGGAATCGCTAATGTGCTGCAACGCCAAATCAAGGTATTTGCATACATTCTCACGCTCATGCATAACCTTCAAGAGATCGTAAGGAAAATGCGAAGGATAAGCGTAATGCAGTCGAATCCACTCCACTCCTTTTACATCTGATATTCTTTCAACAAGACGGGATAGCTCCATCTTTTTGTATCGATCAATTCCATAGGAAGATAGATCTTGAGCGATCAGCTGAAATTCTTTTACCCCCTTGTCAACGAGCAGTTTTACTTCATTTTCAATATCTTCTATTGATCGGGAGCGATGTCTGCCGGTAATAATGGGAATTGCACAGTATGAACAAGAACGATTACATCCTTCGGAAATTTTGATGTAAGCATAGTGTGGTGGCGTTGTGAGCGATCGTTCCAATTTTAAGTCCGCACGATACTCCTGCCCTATTTCCTTAAGTATATCCGTATAGTTAAACTTCCCGAAATACTTGTCCACTTCCGGAATTTCCGATTCCAATTCATGTAAATATCTTTCCGACAAGCAACCCATTACAAAAAGTTTGGAATTCTTTTTATTCCTTTTTTGCTCGGCTAATTGCAAGATTGTATTGATACTCTCTTCTTTGGCATCCCCGATAAATCCGCATGTGTTCACTACAACTATTTCTCCATCCGGATTCGCCGTGTCGTGTCGGACATTGTATCCAAGTACGTCAAACTGCAACATGAGTTGCTCGCTATCAACCAAATTTTTGGAACAACCTAAGGTAATTATGTCAACCGTATTTTTTTTCAATTTAGACTCAATAATTCAAGTACAGAGATTATCAATTCAGATTAAAAATTTAAGGTAAAATTTAAATTTCATCTCGAATCAATCTAACATTTTCATCTGTTTAAAATTTATTCTTTTACATCAAGGAAACATGGAACACGCCATTAATCATCCCCTTGTGCGTCAAAGTTAGTTGAAATGGCTGTTTCATGTGTTAGATTTTATTTTCACAAAGAATATGTTGAATTGAGAAGCGAAAAACCGCGTTGTCTTTCTCATCCAACTATTCGCTATTCAAAAAGAGATTTTACAAATTCTTCCTTGTCAAAAATTTGTAAGTCGGTCATTTTTTCGCCCAGCCCAATGTACTTTACCGGAATCTTGAATTGATCCGAGATGCCGATCACGACTCCTCCTTTAGCTGTTCCATCCAACTTCGTTATAGCCAAGGCATTGACTTCTGTCGCTTTGGTAAATTGTTTGGCTTGCTCGTAAGCATTTTGTCCGGTAGAGCCATCAAGTACGAGCAATATCTCGTGTGGCGCGTTGGGGATGACTTTGTGCATTACGTTTTTAATTTTGGTTAACTCGTTCATCAAGTTAATTTTGTTGTGCAGGCGACCGGCAGTATCGATAATCACGACATCGGCATTATTGGTTTTAGCCGATGTAAGTGTGTCGAATGCCACAGAAGCCGGATCTGATCCCATCTTTTGATGAATTACCGGCACTCCGACCCTTTCTCCCCAGATGATTAACTGCTCCACCGCTGCGGCACGAAAAGTATCAGCCGCGCCCAAATACACTTTCTTTCCCGCGTTTTTGAAGTGATAAGCCAATTTGCCGATTGTGGTAGTCTTACCAACTCCATTTACTCCCACAACCATGATTACATAGGGTTTGGTGGGGAGTTCCTCGTCAAAATCTGTTAGCTGACTGACATTATTTTCCGCCAGTAGCGCCACTATTTCTTCTTGTAAGATATGCTTCAGTTCGCCGGTATTTAGATATTTATCCCGACTAACCCTTTCTTCGATTCGTTCGATGATTCGAAGCGTTGTTTCCACGCCTACATCGGATGTAACAAGGACTTCTTCTAAATTGTCGAGGACTTCTTCATCGACTTTGGATTTCCCTGCTACCGCGCGTGATAGTTTTGAAAAAACATTTTCTTTGGTCTTGGCGAGTCCTTGATCCAATGTTTCTTTCTTCTCTTTGTTAAATAGCCCGAAAAAAGCCATACGCTCGTTGTTGTTGTTTGTAAATAGTTTAAAACCTGAATGTTCAATCATTCTTGGTTAAAACATTCAACGTTGGATATAGTTTAAATTTATTCGAAAAGTAATACCTGCCTTTTAAGCGTGTTTTAATTAAAACGTTCAAAATCTCACAAAAATACGTTTTTTTACTAAAAACAAAAAATCCTTTCTTCAAAAATTGAACGAAAGGATTCTTTATTTTTTATGAACAAATCTTATTTTGCCAGATATTCTTTTACTTTATCGTTGTGTACCATTTCTTCTTGGAACACATACGCGCCTGTTTTAGGGGATTTTACCATTTTAATCACCTTTGTGAAGGTACGTCCTTCACCTTTCTGCATACTTGCTACCGCCTTCTTTGCCATCTTTTAATCTCCTATTTGATTTCTTTGTGAACCGTCATTTTTTTCAAAATCGGGTTGTATTTTTTCAACTCCATTCTGCCCGGAGTATTTTTTCTGTTTTTCGTAGTAATATAACGAGATGTACCCGGCATGCCACTCTCCTTATGTTCTGTGCATTCCAAGATAACCTGCACTCTGGCTTCTTTTGTTTTTTTTGACATAATTTAATCTCCCTTGTTTATAGATAACCTTTTTCGGAAGCTTGCTTGAGCGCCGCATCCAATCCTATTTTATTAATGGTACGCAATCCGGCGGCAGATATTTTCAGGTCAATCCACATATCTTGCTCTACCCAGTAAAATTTCTTCCGGAATAAATTTACATCAAAAGTACGTTTGGTACGACGTTTTGAGTGAGAAACATTGTTTCCGACCATCGCGGTTTTTCCGGTAATTTGACAAATTTTTGACATCGTTGTAATTCTTAATTTTATCTAAATATTTTTCTCAAAACAGTGTGCAAAATTAGTGTTTTCTTTTTAATAATACAAATAATGTTTTAAAAATATTTTGTTTTACGCTGATTCTTCCAATATTTTTATTTTGAAAGTTTCAAAAATAAAGTTTTGCCAGCAAAAAATAGAATTGCATACACAAACCAATTTTTCGTGAGAGGAGAATAAGCGCTTAACGAGAAATGACCAACTGACGAATTTGACCGACCGGCTACAAACCGGACTCAGTATCCAAACCTTTTGATGCTCTATGGTTATAAACTTCATTGATAGAGCATAGACCGGGAAACTCAAACATTTTTCCATCTGATATGTTTCACTCAAAACTAAACTAATTTTAATCATCAAAAGAGTTAATATGAAACAATTTAAAGTGGGCGTAGTCGTAGGAAGCATACGCCAAGGTTCTTATAGTAAAATGATAGCTGATGCTTTAATCGAAGTCGCGCCTAAAAATTTAGATTTTGAATTTTTGGAAATAGCGAACTTAGCACTCTACAACCAAGATTACGATGCTCAGTCTCCGGATTTATATACTGAATTTCGTACCAAAGTAAGCGGATTGGATGCATTTGTATTTGTAACTCCTGAACACAACCGTTCCATTCCGGCTGCATTGAAAAACGCGCTGGATGTAGCTTCTCGCCCGTGGGGACAAAATGTTTGGAACGGTAAACCGGCCGGAGTCATTAGCTCCAGCATAGGTAGTTTGGCCGGATTTGGTGCCAATCATCACCTTCGTCAAGTACTTTCGTTCTTGAATATACCTACAATGGCTCAGCCCGAAGCCTATATCGGTGGTACAATGGGACTTTTTGACGAAAATGGAAAATTGACCGATGATTCAACAAAACAATTCCTTATTAATTACGGACAAGCTTTTGCCAAATGGGTTGAAACGATTGTTTCTTAATCGTTTTTTTATATCGAGCAAATGTTATAATTTTACTTCCTGTATCATCCTATGAAACAGGAAGTTTCGTTTTAAATAGTCTAAAATTTTGCGGATATGAAATGAATTAATATTTTACGGACGAGATCCAAGTATCTATCGGTAAGTCTCATACGGTGTGAATGTATCATCGACAGAATTATCCGAGTAACGAATTGAAAAATGTGTAAACAATTCAGCGACTAATTGCGACTTTGAATCTGATTTGGAGAATTGTTTAGTGGCATTTTCTGCCGAAGAGATATACAGATTATCTCACAAACACCATCTTATTTTCACTTGAAAATTTTTCACTGTACCAATATCCGTTGGCGGAGAAGCCTTTCAAATCGTCGGGATTTGTAAGGCGGTTTTGCGCCACATAACGAGCCATTAGACCACGGGCTTTTTTCAGGTAAATTACAATGGGTTTATAGGTTTCCATGTCCGGATAGTATTGCAGGAAGTCAAATTCGATGACGCGTGCTTTTAGTTTATTCTTATCAATCATTTTCGTGTATTCACTCGAAGCCAGATTTAAAAGCACATCGGGATTGTCCGACATTTTGAGCGATTTGGTTATTTCTTTGGTTACTTTCGGTCGCCAGAATGAATATAAGTCTTTACCGGTCTCGGTTAGCAGTTTTGTTTTCACTTCCAAACGATAAGGCTGTATCAAATCCAACGGTCGCAGAATACCATACAGACCCGTCATCATTCGCAAATGGCTTTGAAGGTAAAAAATTTCATCATTCGTTAGGCTCCGGGCATCTAAACCACGATAAACTTCTCCATTGTACGCAAAAACAGCTTGTTTGGCATTTTCGGGTGTGAATGGCGTTGTCCATTTCAAATAGCGGTTTACATTTTCTTCGGCTATTTTCGAGTTGACTTGTAGCTTATGTGCTAACTCCTTGGTGGAGTAAGAGCGTAGTTGCTTTACGAGTGATTTGGCTTCTTTTAGAAAGAGTGGTTGCGTGAAGTCTGAAATTCGGTCTTGTTTGTCGAAATTTTGTAGTTTGGCAGGAGAGATAATTGTAAGCATTGCGTTGAAGTTATGTGATAGAATGAAAAACCGGATGTGTCTGATGAGCATTTTTTTAATCTCTATCCAAAATAATGGACTTTTTGGCAATTCCTTTTTTTAGTAAATAAATGCCGATGGATTTATTAAATTCGTTGGAACCTACGACGTAATATACATTGTCGGTATTGATTAGGCATTTATCGATTTCGTGATACAAATCGGTTCGATTTGTAACCAAACAATTTTTTATTTTGTCGGACGAGAATTTTTCAAACTCTTCTTGATATACGAAATTACCGCTTCGATCAATATTAATGTTGGTAATAAACGGCGTTTGAGAATCGTTGTTAATGTATTCTATTATTATTGGTCTAAAAGTTGCTATTCCGACACCCATGCTTATCAAAACGAGGGGATGGTCGGTATGCTGTTTTTGTAAATGATTACCGAATTTAAACATCCGTATTTCATCGCCTATCCTTAGATTGCGCAGTATTTGCTTAAATTCGGACGGTTCTTGACGAATCCGC
>JBKEBE010000093.1:0-10741 GCA_047973025.1 Paludibacteraceae bacterium | reverse complement strand
GAGACACCGATGGGTAAGCAAGGTGGAAAAGAGAAATCACCTTTGAAAATCAATTCAGATGTATGGATTGGTGCTCGTGCCATCATTCTTCCCGGATGCCAAATAATAGGAAAAGGAGTGATTATTGGTGCAGGATCAGTAGTAACCAAAGATGTACCCGATTATGCAATTATCGGAGGAAATCCCGCAAAAATAATTAGATTCAGAAATGAAAATAATTAAAGACAATAATATTGATTCATTGAAATGGCAGGAATTAATACAAAAATCTTCTACAACCTCCTTTTTTCAAACCAAAGAATGTTATGATTTTTATTGTTCGCTTTCTTTTTTAGAACCGTTTGCATTTGGAGTAGAAAAAAATAATAATTTACAAGGAGTTATATGTGGTTACATTGTAGCAAACGGAGGAAAATTAAAACGTTTTTTTTCTCGAAGAGCCATTATTCACGGCGGTCCTTTATTGGTTGATGATATTTCGGATGAAACATTGACGGAGTTGTTACAATAAAAAAAAGGAGTCAGATCGTAAGATAAAATTTATGCAAATAATACACAATCAGCAGATTACGAACAAGTATTACGACGAATGGAGTGAGTACGTTTTCGGTCATTCTGACGGCAATATCTTTCAAACTCTCGAAATGTATGAAACCTATCGACAGATAGATAAATTTGAACCGTTTTTATTTATTGCAATTGAAGATGAAGTTATCGTAGGATGCCTGTTAGCCATTGTCCAAAAGGAGTTTAATGGTTTATTGGGTAGATTTACACAACGTTCCATTATAATGGGAGGTCCAATAGCAGATACGCCTGAAGTAGCGGATGAGCTTCTTAAGAAATATGATAACGCTGTAAGTAACAAAGCCATTTATTCGGAACTTCGAAATTTATTCGATATGAGTCAATTTTCAGAAATTTTTTCCAAAAATGGTTACATATACGAATCTCATTTAGATATTCACATCGACTTACTAAAAAAGGCAGAGGAAATAACCCGTTCCGTGTCAAAGAATAAGAGAGGAAATGTATCAAAATCAACAAATAAAGGTACCCTGTTTGTTGAAATTAATGATGATGAAAACTATTTAAAGTGTGTGAAACTAATACAACAAACGTATAAAAGAATAGCTTTACCCTGTCCTGGAATAGGTTTTTTTAATGTTTTCAAAGAAACATTAAAAAATAAAGGGATATTAAAGGTATTTGTAGCGAAAAATAACGGTCTAATTGTAGGTGCCAGAATAGAACTTTGTTACAAAGGAGTTATTTATGATTGGTTCGCAGGATCAGATGATAATGCAAAGAATCTGTATCCCAATGATTTTTTGCCATACAATATTTTGATGTGGGGTAACGAGAATAATTATGAATCTTTTGATTTTGGTGGTGCCGGTAAACCCGATATTCCATATGGGGTCAGAGAGCACAAATTAAAATTTGGAGGAGAACTCGTCGAGTTTGGTCGTTACAAAAAAATACATCAACCTATAATGATGTATATAGGGACAATTGGATTGAAAGTATATAAGATGATAAAAAAAATGAAAAAATGGTTTTGATACCAAAGATAAACGCGCATTATGGATTTAAAAATTTTCTCAAAGGGATTAAAAGCATTTTTTCAAAGCAAAATCCATCTACAGAAAACGATACTTACTATTTAAATCATGCAAGAACAGGCATAAGAATCGCAATTTCAAGTTTACAATTACCGGGAGGCAGTAAGGTTGCAATGTCGATGTATAATTGTTATACTGTAATGAATGCGGTTAAACAAGCCGGCTATGGAATCGTTTTTATAGAAACAAATGACGAGTTTAAGTTAGACATTGATGATTTAAAAAAGAAAAAAGATGATTTTCAGGCGTTGATTGTAACTCATCTTTATGGGATTCCAAATGACTTGCCTGAAATAAAAAAAAACTGTCTCGATATTCCTATCATAGAAGATTGCGCACATGCTTTTTTATCGTCAAGCAAACAATATAAGACCGGTACATTAGGCGATTTAGCTATCTTTTCCCTTGGGTTAGGAAAATTTCCTTCGATTGGAGAAGGGGGGATATTGACAGTTAACAATAAAATTTATGATGAAAAAGTAAAAGTAGAATATGGAAAATTAAGGAATTATACTTTTTTTGAAGAAATCAAATTAATAATAAATAATTTTATTACATCCGTTGTCCATATTCCAATAATTTATAAGTGGATATCTTTGCCTTTAAAGAAAAAGAAACAAAAGACTCAGAATATTGGGACATATTATAAGCATGCTGAAAAGTTGATTTCAAAATCATCGTTTTCGCAATTTAAAAATGATGAACGAAATTTTGAACGTTATAAAAAAATACAACAAAAAAATACTGAACGTATTTTGGTTAATATCACTGCAAAAGAGATTCATTTACCTTTTATAGATGTAGTAAATAACAATTGTTTTATGTTACCAATCTTAACTGAAGATAGAGATTCATTTTCAATGAAGTTAAAAGACTGCAGGGTTGAAATTGCATCACATTTTGCAAGAAGTATTGAATGGGCAGAAGAATTTGGATATATACAAGGTAATTGTCCAAATGCCGAAAATATAGCGAAAACAAATTTGATAGTTCCGATACATTATAATATTAAAGATAAAGAGATAGCTAAACTTACCATATACTTAAAAAAAATAAATAATTAAAATGTTTTTTTTCAAATATAAAAAAAAGATTTTGCGTTATATTTTAATGTTCCCTTTCTTAACCTATAATATGCGTAATTTTGTATTAAGACAAATGGGTGTTATTATTGGTAAAAATGTCGCTATAAGCGGTAATTTTAAACTTGCGGACAGAGCAATAGACAAAAATCTTTTGATAATAGGAAACTATGTTGATATTGCTGGGAATGTGAGTGTACTAACTTCAACAGGACCAGTTAAATCAAAAATCAAGAATATTTATCCTGTAACTGTTGAACAAGTAAAAATTTCGGATCACGTATGGATTGGAATGAATGCTATTATCCTAAATGGTGTAACAATTGGCGAATGCTCTATTGTTGGTGCGGGATGTGTTGTAGATAAGGATGTACCCCCATTTTCTGTAGCTAAAGGTAATCCAATGACGATAAAAAAAATACCTCAAATATTAGTTGAAAAGTTAATAAATATTTAAACTATTATGGATAAACAAGAATTTATTAAGAATTTCGGTAATCAGTTTGATGATACCGATACTTCTGTTTTTACAATGGAAACTCGTTTTAGAGACGAAGAAGAGTGGTCATCGTTAGTGGCTCTGGCGGTATTAAATATTATTGCCAAAAAATACGAAGTAAAGCTCAATGCGGATGAAATGAAAAAAACACAAACGATTCAGGAACTGTATGATCTGGTTTTGTCCAAAAAATAGATAGACGCTCAATGAAAGCATATATCAAAGCCATATCCTACGTTCTGCCGGATAAAATTGTAACCAACGAAGATTTGGTAAAAGAATTTCCCGAATGGACAGTAGAGAAAATAGCAGGTAAAATAGGAATAAAAGAAAGGCGAGTAGCAGCCGAGCATGAAACAGCTTCTGATTTAGCATTAAAAGCAGCCGAAAAGCTATTCTCGGAACATAACGTGGATAAAAACGAGATTGATTTTGTATTGCACTGCACACAAAGTCCCGATTATTTCTTGCCAACCTCCGCTTGTATCATACAAAATAAACTTGGTTTAAGGACTGATGTTGGAGCTTTGGATTTTAATTTGGGTTGTTCCGGTTATGTTTACGGACTTTCATTGGCAAAGGGATTAATTGCTGCGAATGTAGCACAAAATATCATTCTGATAACAGCCGAGACATACAACAAACACATTCATCCAAAGGACAAAGGAAACCGCACTATTTTTGGAGACGCTGCCGCTGCTACATTGGTTTCAAAAGAAGGTTTTGCCGAAATTGGAGAGTTCTCGTTAGGAACTGATGGAAAAGGCGCTGAAAATTTGATAGTTAAAAAAGGAGGATTACGATATCAAGAAGCAGTAAACGATATTATTTTTGATGAAAAGGAGAATCCCAAATCATCCGATTATCTTTTTATGGATGGTGGAGCTATTTTTAATTTCACTTCAGATGCTGTTCCTGTTTTAGTTGATAAAGTGCTAGAAAACAATAACTTAAAATTGACAGATATAAACTTGGTTGTATTTCATCAAGCAAACAAATATATGATGAATTATTTACGAAAATTGATTGGAATAGAGAAAGATAAATTCTATATCTATATGGAAAAAGTAGGGAACACAGTTTCATCAACTATTCCTATCGCTTTGTATCACGCTGAGAAAGATGGAAAATTTATAAACAATGTGTTGCTGGCAGGTTTTGGCGTAGGTTATTCGTGGGGAGGAGTAATCTTAAAAGTTTGAAGTGAGAAATAAGAAGCCTGAAATAAATAAAATAGCAATCAACGAATATTCCAACATAAATGAAATACCTTTTTCAATTAAATCATCCTGCTCATTATCATCTGTTTAAACTTACCATTAAGGAATTAAAGCATAGGGGACATAATGTTCAAATCTTAGCTCGGAACAAAGATATTTTAGTAAATTTATTAGAAAATGAAGATTTTTCATTGCTAAAAACCCAAAAAGGAGAAACAATAGTCGATAAAATCCGTAAGAGTAATCACGCTAAAAGAGAGATAATGTCCTATTGTGAAAAAAAAAAACCGGATTTGGTCATAGGTACCGGAGATTTTGGTTTTCTGACTAAAAAGCTACAAATTCCAACCATTTTTCTCGGAGAAGATGACTTGACCATCAACCTGATCCTTTTTTTTACAGGAATTTTTTCTTACAAAAATTTTTCTACAATTTTAGCTCCTCAAGTTACAAATAACTCCATATGGAATAAAAAAACTACCTTTTATCATGGTTATCATAAATTAGCCTATTTACATCCCAATCAGTTTACACCAAATAAAAGAGTGGTTGAGAAGTACTTTTCGGCGGATAAGCCATATTTCGTTCTACGTTTTGCCAAACTCAACGCTTACCATGATATAAATGCCAAAGGAATCAATACCGAAATAGCACAAAAACTTATCGACATGTTGACGTTCCGTGGTGATGTTTATATCACTTCCGAACGTGAATTAGAGTCACAATTTGAGAAATATAGATTAGAAATAGACCCTTTAGATATTCATCACGTAATATTTTTTTCCAGGCTCTACATCGGAGATAGCCAATCTATGGCAGTAGAAGCAGCGATGTTGGGAGTTCCGTCGGTCAGGTTCAATGATTTTGCGGGGAAAATAAGCGTGTTGGAAGAATTGGAACATACTTATGGCTTGACTTACGGAATCAAAACAGCCTATCCCGAGATTCTTTACAACAAAGTAGAAGAATTACTATCTTTACCGAATTTACGGGAAGAATTTCAGGAAAAACGGAAAAAAATGCTCGCCGATAAGATTGACGTAACTGCTTTTTTGACGTGGTTTATTGAAAATTACCCCGAAAGCAAAAACATAATGAAAGAAAACTCCGATTATCAATTTATATTTAAATGATTAACGATAAATGATTCATGATGAAAAGCTTAGTATTGTCAAATGAAACAGCCATGTAAAAAATAACTTTGACACATATGGGGATGATTAATGGCGTGTTCCATGTGTCCTTTATGAAAAAAAAAAAATAAACGTAACTACTCAGCCCCATAAAAAACATAGATTATTGGGAACAACGATTCAATTCGACACAAAAAGATGTGTCAAAACGTTCTTTTAAATAATACATTGACTTGATTTAACCGTATTTGGCAACGGCAACAAGGGCTTCAAATGGGTTTTGATTGTTTTTCTTGGCAGTATGAACAATGGAATATAGCGTAGCAAAATTATCGCCACCATCGTCCGACTTGAACATTCCGCTGACCTTTTGTTTAACTTTTATCTGTCGGATACTTCGCTCCGATGCATTATTGTCGGACGGAACAGCCGGGTTTTCTAAAAAGGTAAACAACCGGTCTTTGTGTTTGATAAGGCTTTTTTGCAAAGAGCGAAACTTGTCGTTCAAGTGCTCAAGGTTTTCTTGCATTAAAACATCAAATCTGTCTTTGAATTTCTGTGCGTTGATTTGTTCGATAGGAATGCTTTTTCGTTTATGAATGCTGTCTCTGAGAAGTGCCAACATTCTTTCAGTCCAATTTTGATTGGCATCAAATTCGTCCAAGAAAGTTAAGTTTCCCGGCAGATGCGCCAAACAGACTTGATGCCCATAGGCTTCTACATTAAAATAGGAACTATGGCGGTCTGTTACAAGAATTGAATTAGGAAACCCGTTGGGAAAATGTTTGTCAATAGCGACCTTTCCGCGTGATTGATTTGAAAATATATAGGTACAAAGTTCATTTTGAAAAGTCCACATCCAATGAAGCGCACCGTCAATTTTACAGCCGGTTTCATCGCCGCCTACCACGGAGGCATTTTCAATAGACCGGCGAATGAACTGATAGGCGGAGTTGCTTTTTTGCACATACGGTTCAGTATGTTGGACACAGTACCTTGACTGATCGATATGCCGTAGAGAGCTTCAATTGTCTGACTTAGACGCTTAAACGGAATGTGTTGATAAACGCTTAAATAGCAGACTAACGCCTGAATGTTAGGCCCGTAACTAACACCGTTTGTTACGTGGACGAAGGAAATTCAGACGTGGTACAATGCCCACAAGTGCAACGCTTGCTATAAGATATGTGGTTGGTTGTAATCGGCTTTATGGGCAGTGGAATATCCAGAACTTGCCGTGTTTCGCTTGTTTCTGCGGGTATGCCGGCAAGGCTGCCGCCACAATTGGTGCAATAATCCGGTGTGTGAACAATGACTTCATCGGGCGTGGGGTTCATCTCCAAGGTAACGCCCTTGTGTCCGGGTTGTCCACCGTTTGGTTTTGTGGATTTTGGACGCAAACTGCGTGTTTCAAGAAGTTTTGCAGCTTTTTCGCCCTGCACCGCAAGGTTGTCTTTAGATGGTGGCAGGCTGCTGTTCAAACTTGTTTTGGGATGTTCGTATTGGTGTAGTTTGGCGCGAAGACGAGTAACTTCTTCTTGTAGAGAAGTAAGCTGCCGGTTCTGAAATTTTAGCTTATCTAAAAGTTCCTTTACAATCTGCCAAATATCTGTTATGGGGTTGTCGTGCATAACTTCCTCGTTTTATTTACAGATATAACGGAGGAAGGTCAAAAGTATTTAAACATATTTTTTAACATTTTAATTAACATTTGTACTAATCGGTAATAAAAGAGGGGCTGAGTAGTTACAAATAAACACATGAAAGTCTTGATTTCTTGACAAGATTTATACTGTTTATAAAGTCACTCATCACTCATCACTCATCGCTTACCACTAAACACTATCGCTTCAGAATGGATTTTACCATCAAAACATACAAACGCCTGCTGCAAACTTTCCTGTCCAACGATTACGCGTTGATAACTTACGAAAGATACTGCACGCACAAACCCAACAGTAAATTTCTAATTCTTCGTCACGATGTGGACGAAATAGCATCCAATGCGCTGAAAATGGCGCAGGTAGAAAATAAATTGGGCGTGAAAGCCACCTATTATTTCCGCATAGTAAAACAAAGCAATCGTCCGGAAATTATCCGAAAAATTGCCGAACTGGGACACGAAATCGGGTATCATTACGAAGATTTGGCGTTCGCTAAAGGCAATATGTCGGTAGCGAAACGGACTTTTGAGCGGAATTTGGCTTATTTCAGAACCTTTTATCCCGTAAAAACCGTCTGTATGCACGGCAGTTCAACATCCAAGTATGATAACAGGGAGTTTTGGAAAACATATCAATTGGACGAATTTGGACTGATTGGCGAACCTTATTTAACCACCGATTTCAGTAAAATATTTTACTTTACCGATACCGGTTACGCTTGGGATGGTAGCAAATACGCTGTTCGGGATACGGTTGAGACTCATTTTAATCTCACGTTTCACGCATCCAATGAGATTATTCGTGCGGTAGAACGGGGAGATTTTCCCGAAAAATCATTAATGCTTGCCCATACCTTGTGGAGCGACAATCTTTTTCAATGGATTTTGCTACATTTGCGGGAGTTTCTACGTAACCACCTGAAATATATGGCACAACGAAATAAATTCCTGAAGAATATCTATGCCGGAATGGTAAAATCGTATTGGAAATCTTGAGTGATGAGTTATGAATTATGAATTATAGATGATGAGTAGTCATAAACCTAATATAATATCCCGAAAAAGTTTTGATTTTGCAATCTTATGCATAAATCTGTATAAATATTTATGTGAAGAAAAAAAGGAATATGTAATGAGTAAACAGTTACTTCGTTCAGGGACTTCTGTTGGTGCAAATATTCGAGAAGCCAAAAATGCGGAAAGTAAGATGGATTTTGTTCATAAATTAGCCATTGCTCAAAAGGAATGTGATGAAACAATCTATTGGCTTGAGTTGTTAAAATCGACTAACTACATAGATGATATGATATTTGAGAAAATAAGTATCCCTGCTAATGAAATACTTAAAATACTCAAAAGTATTATTCTTACAACAAAACAAAATATTAACTCATAATTCATAACTCATAACTCATAATTCATAACTCATAACTCATAACTCATAACTCATAACTCATAACTCATAACTCATAACTCAATGTTACTTTTAATCACAGGAGCGTCCCGTGGCATCGGACTTTTTCTTCTAAAAAAATTCAAAGAAGAAGGCCACACCGTCTTTGGGACGTACAGCGGAACGCAGCCCGAAAACGAGTTGTCGGAAAACTTTACAAAAGTGAACGTTGCCGAAACGCGAGAAGTGCAAAACTGGATCGAACAAGCGGCAAGCGAAGAAGATGAGATCGTGTTGATTAACTGTGCGAGCATCAATTACAACGCATTAGCCCGCCGTGCCGACGCGGATGATTGGATGAATCTGATAAACGTTAATTTGGGGGGAACTTTCAGGACGATTAACGCCGTTTTACCGCTGATGTACAAAAAACAGTTCGGACGAATCATCAATTTCTCGTCCATCGTGGCACAAAAGGGCGTAGTGGGAACAAGCGCTTATGCCGCGTCCAAATCGGCTCTCTGGGGTATGGCCAAAACTATCGCCACGGAAAACGGACAAAAAAACATAACCATCAACAACATCAATTTGGGATACGTCAACGCGGGGATGACTTTGAATGATGTACCCGAAAAATTGCGAGAAGAAATCATTGAACAAATTCCGTCCAAGAAATTGTGCGGTTTGGAAGATGTTTACAAAACCGTAAAATACCTGATTGAAACAGAATATATTAACGGAACTTCCATCGACTTGAACGGGGGACTTTATTAGTAGAATCAGTTAAATATTGGAATCGTAACCGCTGTTACCGTAATTTGTGTTACAATAAAAAAAGAATTGTCTCAATTAAATGAAAGATTTTTTACCCTTAGAAAAACAACCCCTTCCCAACCACGTAGAACGCTCGTTTTACCAAGCGTGGAAACGGACGACACGAGAACACGGCTACACCGGATTTATGGCAATGCCCCGATTTTTGTACCGTAGGTCAATGGATCATTTCTGGCAGGTGGTTTCGCGTGTGGTGCCTTATAGTGGCATACGCGTAAAGTTGCACCGTTGGCGTGGGGTAAAGATAGGGAAAGGAGTGCATATCGGTCCGATGGTAACGATTGACGATGTATATCCCAACTTTGTGGTGATAGAAGATAATGTATCGCTGGCGGGACAAAATTTTATTCTCACGCACAACAAACCGTTAGAATACCACAAAAACCTGTCCGAAGCATTTTTAGCACCCGTCATTATCAAAAAAAATGCTTGGATAGCCATCGGAGTAACCATTTTGCCGGGAATAACCATCGGCGAAGGCGCCATTGTAGCGTCCGGTTCGATGGTAACCAAAGACGTACCGCCCAATGTTATGGTAGGGGGAATACCGGCAAAAGTTATCAAAGAATTTGAGATGAAAGACGACGTTCCGGTCGGATTCAAGAAATAGAACAAACAGCAATGAAACAATTAGTACGCAACGTAAAAATCATTGGTACAGGCTCGTATGTACCTGAAACAATCTATACCAACGAATACTTAGAGACCATTGTAGATACCGATTCGCAATGGGTTTTCGAGAATGTCGGGATTCGGGAAAGGAGAGTAGCGGCACAGAATCAAGCCACCAGCGATTTGGCGGCAGAAGCGGGGAGACGCGCCGTTGAAGATGCCGGATTGCAAACCGAAGACATTGACCTAATCATTGTGGCAACCGCCACACCCGACCGCAAAGCGCCATCCACAGCGGCATTTGTACAACACAAACTTCAAGCGCGTAACGCTGCGGCTTTCGATTTGGCAGCCGTATGCAGCGGTTTTCTATTCGGAATGTCGGTGGCATCGCAATACATTGCTTCGGGTGTTTACAACAATGTGCTGGTTATCGGTGCTGATACATTTTCCAAAATAACCGACTGGAGTAGGAGAGATGCCATATTCTTCGGAGATGGCGCCGGTGCGGCAGTGATTTCGCACGCCAACGTTACCGAAGGATTTCTGTCTTACCGACTATACTCCGAGTCGTCTGTAGTGAGGCTGGGATTTACCGTTGCGGCATGCGGTTCCGATAATCCGGTGACGGAGTCGAATTTGAATGAACAGTATTTTCGGATGAATGGTAAAATGGTCTT
>JBKEBE010000105.1:0-51706 GCA_047973025.1 Paludibacteraceae bacterium | reverse complement strand
GCCGAGATGGGATAATACACCATCGGTTTGTCGAAAATAGGGATTAGTTGCTTTGAAATTCCCTTGGTAATAGGATACAAGCGCGTACCGGAACCTCCGGCGAGTACAATTCCTTTCATCGGTTTATATTATAGAATTTCTATACATTTATTTTACAAAAGTAGGCATTATAAATCGTTCTGCCACCCCTTGAAAAAAGAAAATACTTTCCGGGTTTTGATTTTAACAAACTGCCTATCGAAATTATTCCCTAAAATTTGTCTTTGAATCGATTTTGAAAATGACGTCAATACCGTTGTTGATTGGCGAGCCGGCAAGTTGCAAGAACAAGTATCTAAACAACTCGTACTCCAATTTGACTTCGTATTCAGCCACTTTTTCATCTTTGAAATCGCCGAATCGGCGCTCGTAACTCATAAAGAGTTTATTGGTAATGTACTTTCCCACGGTAAAAGTCGCGTTTTCAAACGAACTTCCGGTTTTCATCTCGATATAATCCAAACTCAAAGTACGTCCGAGAAGTTTAGTCAATTCGGAAGATACCAGAGAAGACGCGGCACCTGTCGCCAACGAACCCGCGGTTGGCATAATCGCCGCTTGTTGCCCCGAAGCCAAAGCATCTATGTTGGTACCAAATAGAATATAGGACAAAGCATCGCCTTCGGTCAGTTGCTCATTTCCAAACTTAAATTTTATTTCCGGTTCTTTCAATTTGCCGGTAACGTTGAGTACCAGTTTGTTTTCGGTCCGATCTTGTGCCCTTACATTGTAATGTGCTACAAGATCCACAACAGGATTAAATTCTTCGCCTCCTTGAAACGTAATGGCTCCCTCGTCAACGACAAATGTTTTGCCCAACAACTCATACTGCCCTCTCACAACATCTACTGTGCCAAATAGCTCCATCGATTCGCGATGCTTAATCATCTCCATGTCGCCTGCGATTTCAAACCGCATTTGTTCGTTCTTTATCCACGTATTGCGCGGGATGAATACTTTTATCTTTCCTTGAATGTTTTGAAAATAATTTCCCAATCCGACTTGCCCGGTCTCTTTTGTATCTTCGCGAAAGTTAAATATTACTGAATCCGGAGTTTGATTGCTCCGTTCCAATTCGCTGATCAAAACAGGCACAGACACTTCCGGCTGTTCATTGGCACCGATTAAATTCATCACGGCAGGCAGGTAGATTAATGACTCCAAGATATTAACGTCTCCATCAAAATAGACACTGTCTTTTTTCCCATGGAGTGCTACATCGCCGTCCAACTCCATGTTGTAATATTTGTGGTTCAACGGATGGAAATTTTCAAACTTGACATTTAGCTCCGAGTCTTGAATATCGCCTTTGTAGAATTGGGAATTGAATCCGAGCGTCCCGTCAGCAATCATTGTTCCGGATTTACTTTGTATAAAAATCGTATCAACGGTTACTGTCTCTTTTTCAAAGTTAACGGCAGCCAATAATTTTCGGTAATCAATACCGTATTTTTTAATCTGTAATTTTCCGTGAACAATATGCAAATCGCCTACCGGATTTGGATTACTCATTGTTCCATTTACCAAGATATCACTTTGTAAAAACCCTTCAATTTTATCTATTGGGAAAAATGCACCGGCAATTTTCAACGGAATCTTATCTGCCGACACCATCAGATTAATTGAGTCATTTCCGGCAGGTGGAACTATCCTCAGGCTATCCATTCGCATGTCGAACGGGATATAACCGGTTAGTTCAAGTATTCCGCTGTCCTGAGGAATGATACCCGCGTCCATTACAAGTTTTTTATCCAAAAAATTGATGGTTCCGGCAAATTCTTTGAATTTGTAATCGTTAAAAGAAGCTTTATCCACGTTAAATCCGCCATCAAGCAAAGGTTCCTCGGCGGTACCCCTTACGTAAAGATTCAAATTCGCGCGTCCTTCGATATCCTGATTTATCTCGAATAGATTTAAAGCGGAAGGAATGTTAATATTAAACATTTTTATGTCCAGATTCTGCTCTCCTTCTCGCCTGATTATTCCATTGGCTTGGATAATCTGCAAAGAGTCCAAGATTCCTTCTCTACCCGATACGAGCATCAGTTCGCCAATCTCATAGGCTTGTTTTCCTAATCGAATCGTAGCGGGGGACTCCACAAGTTTCCAGTCTGAGCCTTTGTAGTCCAACAGCATGTCGTCCAATCGAACAAGCAAATCTTCGCCAATGTTTACATTTCCGTTTACATTCGTATTAATTTCTTTGCCCGCTACGTTTAATTCCAAATCGGTCGAACGAATGTTGGAATTTGCTTTCAAGTCAATACTGTTGAAAGTAAATCCGGCGGCGAGCACGTTTCCGACTGAAACATCGGCGTTAAATAATGTGTCGTTTTTGGCGAGTAATCCGTCCACTTTACCGGTAATCGCCCCGGCGGAATAACTTCCATACTTTGTACTGTCCAATTGGAAATGAGCTAATGCCATCAGGCTGTCAACACGCCCAAAAACATGCACTTCGATTATGCCCTTTGTCTCTAAACTATCAATACTCAGAAATTTGGAAATCTCCGAAGCACTATTTAGGTTGGCATTGAGCACCAAATCCGAATAACCGGTCAAACTATAATTTCCGTCAGCAAATAGCGAGATAGTTTCTGTATTTAAGGAAAGGGAATCCAACACGATATTGTTATCCTTGTAATCGGCGCGCGCTACAAATTGCTGAATGTTGATTCCATTGACGAAAGAGGGAGTAGCTACCAAATTTACCCGAGCGGTTAGATTTTTGGGATTAAGTCCTTGTCCCACTACATCGAATCTCATATTCAAATCGCTTGCTAACGTATCGTTCGATAAAAGTGTTGCCAAATTCAGGTGTTCCGCTACGACAGCTGCCGTGTAACTCGGATTGTCGTTCAATACATGCTTTATATCCGGCGTTATCGTCAGTTTCCCAAAGTCTCCCATTGCTTGCAAATCCCCGTTGACATTACCATGATGGTAGTTTAGAACTGCATCCAATTGGTTAACAGAATAACCATATAGATTTGAATTGGTCAGATTGCCATTAAAAACGGCAGTCATCGTTTTTGGGTTAAATCCGCTTCCTTTTATTTCTCCCTTGAACGTCAGGTTGCTTGCCATATTCTTATTCAACAGAATCTTGGATAAATCCAACTTTGCGGCATTGATGAGTGCAGTGTAACTCGGAGCCTGACCGAAAAGATTTCTAACGTCCGGTACGAGACGTAAACTACCAAAACTACCGTTCCCATCTATTTCCCCTCTCATGTTTCCGCTATTGTAGTCCAAGTTGAGTTTAAGTTTGCTAATCTGTCGTTTCAGAAGGGATGTATTTTTGAAGTCTCCATTTAGCTTTGCTCGCATTTTCTTGTAGTCGGTTCCACTTCCTTCAGCATGCAACTTTCCTGTCAGTTTGTAATCCATGGAAGGATTGCCCGACCATTGACTGACATTCACTTGTTCAAAGTTTCCATTGAGTATGAATTTGAGTGGATTATTGGTCTTCTTTTTAATATAATTCACCAAATTTTCGGACAAAATCTGAACGTTAATTCCTTGATTTATTCTATCTTCTCTCAAACTTACATCAGCGGTAGCGAAAGACTGATTTATAGAAGCAGTAACTTTGAGTTTAGGATTGACCGGGATTTTAAGGTTTGGGAATAAGAAATTGAATTCTTCCGTGCGAATGGGAGCAGTTTCTATATTTACAAAAGAGTTCACTAAATTTTTTGAATCGAAAATTCCTTCACACTTAATATTATTAAGAGCCGTTTCTACTAAGAAATCTTTCAGTTGAATGACAGAACCGTCTCTTTTAGCCTGAAATTTTATATTTTTCAGTGAAACATCGGGAGCGTAAGTATTAAAGCGCAATTCGCGCATGTTGACTTCCTGATGTTCTTGAGTAAATTTGAAACTCAAGTCGGAATAGAAATCGCTTAGGAGACGCGGAAAAATCGTATCCAACGCATGTATCCGTATACTCGCGTTATTGATTTTTATGCGTTCAACATTCAATTGAAAGCCAAACGGCTTCGAAATTGTGTCCGGATTTTCATTGGGTTGCGTGATATTAGAAAAGTTCCAAGTAGAGTCGGCGTATTGAGTCAGGTAAAAGATAGGGGTTTCTATTTCAACAGAGTTGACTTCAATGTTTCCACGAAGCAATGGCAGTAAGTGGTAATTCAATTTCAATTCGGGGATATAACCAATCGTATCTTTTCCCAATTCGAGAAGAACACCGTTCAACCGCAGCGTGTTGAAAAAATTACCTTCCAAGTTTTCGACGTGTAGCTGTGCTTTTAGGATTTTGTTGACTTCGGTCTGGGCTATATCCACAATCCTGTTTTTGAACGGTCGGGTCTGCATAGCTACGAGTACAAGCAAAACAATAGCTATCAAGGCTATGAGCACCCATCCAAATATTTTTGCTATTGTTTTGATTATTTTCATACGATACAGCTCAAAACGCCTGTCCTATACTCAGAAAAAATTGCGGTGTTTTCTTTTCGTTCCAAAGTGGCATACTCATATCCAAGCGGATAGGTCCGATGGGAGTCTGATACCGCAGTCCAATGCCTGCCGAGTAAGCCAAATCATTGAACCTGTATCGATAAGCATCCTCCCACACGTTTCCAACATCCATAAAAACCGCCCCGTTCAATTGCCCAAACAACCGGTGTCTTAGTTCGACACTCATTTCTAAAACGCTCTTTCCGCCAAGTGGTGTACCGGATTCCCGCTTCGGACCAAGCTCCGATCGCGTCCATCCGCGTATGGAATTGCTTCCTCCGGAATAAAACCGATCTTCTACCGGAATAAAACCGGCGGAATCTGTCGTGTGGATACCTCCAATCATTCCCCGAAGGGCAAGCGTAAACCCGCCAAGTTTCTGATAATTTCGCAAATCAATCCACAAACGGGTGTAGTTAAAATCGCTTGGGAATAGGTACCCGTTGTACTTGAAACTAAGGGCTGCCGAAAATCCCTTTTCAGGGGAAAAACGCGGTAAAGCGTTGTTGTAAATTACCGAATACTGCAATCCGGATTTGTCGTACAGGTATTGACTACTTTCCGGGTCAGGTACATCGTAGTCGTCACTTTCAACCTGTTGAGCTACTTTCTCGTAATAGTAAGTTAGTGCCATATTGAACTGATCGCTATATTTACGATTAAGTGGAATGCTTAGTCCCAATGTCTGCGTATCATAGCCGGGTTCTACCTGACGACGCAGGTAAGGATTAATCATAATGGACGTCTTCTTATCCAAAAACTGTGGTTGGATTAACTTCAAACTGGCATGATAAGGCTCCAATGCCGAATGTTTCAAATAAAGGTTCAGCCGCGTAGCATCGCTAAATACACCGCGATAGGTAAAATCCACAAAAGCTCTGAATTTATCTTCCGTACCGTATCCGACACCGAATTTCGTAGATATTCGCGGGAATTCTTCGAGTGTTATTTCTACGGGTATTGGATTTTTAGGATTCTGGATATCTAATTTTGGTGCTACCGAAATGATCCGGTACAACTGTAAATCGTATAAATTTCTACGAAGTAAATCTAATTTTGACGCGTCGTATCTTTCTCCGGCAGAATAGGTCAGTTGATGTCGTATGAACTTTTCACGGCTGTGTTCGTATCCGGTAATATTTGTCTCGCCAAATTTGGCGCGTGGTCCGGGACTCGTATGAAAGAAAATGTCGGTTTTATTCTCTGCCGTATTGATATCTAACTCATAAGAAGTCTTACTGTACGCAAACCCACGGTTTTGAAACGCCTTATTGATTCGGACAATATCCTCCGTCAGAATTAAGTCCCTAAAACGTTCGTTTTTCTTGAGAACAGATTTATTCAACACACGGCGAGTAACCCGCTGTGTCAACGAATCCCGCCTTGTACTATCCGTTTGTTGGAACGAGAAAGCTAAGCTGTCCACCAATATTGGTTCATTTTCCCGAATGGTAAAAATCAAATCCAACCTTCTCTTTTCTTTGTCAACGTTGATGGTATCTACTCCACCTTGTACATAAATAAATCCTTCTCGCTGATAAAAACGGATTATGCGCTCCAAATCAATGTCAGCCAATTCTTTACTGTAAAAAAAAGGTTCTTTTTTACGAGTAATACGCTGCATAAAAGAGACCTCATACACAGAAAGATTAGCCATGAGTTCTTCTTTTTGGAAAGTTTTATTTCCGTTGAATCTGACTTTTTTAACTTCATAGCCATCTTGCGCGTTTGACAAAAAAGGCAGTGTCGTGAAAACAACCAGACAAAAAGTAATCTGAAAAAAACTTGGAGTAATTTTTGTACTAAAGTGATTTTTGACGTTGCTACTCATTTAATTTTCGGATCACTATCAATAATAAATGTTTGGTTAATTTGTAGGTTTTACTCACAAAAGTAATCCTTTTTTGAATATTGTCGGTTTTTCAATATTAAAAAGAATAATAAATAAACGAAATTAAATGAACTTATATCCTTTTTATCATCTATTTTTGTTTTCGAAATGAAAGACAAGGTAAATACAACAAAAATCAAGCAAAAGAAACGACCTTTCGGACGAATTAATACTGAAAACACAAGAAAATTCTATAACGCGTTGTTTATTGATTTAGGCGAGTTGTTTATATTCGCGGGGAAAGTGATTCGTCAGTTCCTCACGCCGCCATACGAGAGCAAGGAGCTCATTCGTCAATGTTACAACATAGGCAACAAATCACTGGGATTGGTGTCGATTACCGGTTTCATCATGGGGTTGGTGTTGACCATGCAGACTCGTCCGATTTTGGTAATGTTCGGAGCGCAGTCGCTCATTCCGAGCATGGTTTCTGTTTCCGTATTCCGGGAGATCGGACCGGTAATTACCGGTTTAATCTGTGCGGGGAAAGTCAGCTCCGGAATCGGCGCGGAAATTGGCGCGATGCGCGTTACCGAACAAATAGACGCGATGGATGTTTCCGGTACAAAGCCGTTAGGCTATGTCGTAGCAACACGGGTAATGGCAGCAACCATCATGATTCCCCTATTGGTACTATTTTCGAATGCTTTGAGTTTGTTCGGATCTTTCTTGGCAATCAACCTTTATGAGCCCATGTCTTTACAACTTTATACAACAAGTGCGTTTGATCTATTGGAGTTCATTGATGTTGTTCCACCAACCATCAAAACCGTTTTTTTTGGATTTTTCATCGGTTTGATTGGTACGTATAGTGGCTATCGAGCCGGCAGGGGAACAGAATCTGTCGGATTAGCCGCTAATTCGGCTGTTGTAAATGCTTCGCTGGCAATCTTTATCATTGACTTGATTGCCGTCTTAATAACAAATACAATTTCTGCCTGATGAATAATATCATAGAAGTCAAAGATTTATACAAGGCTTTTGACGACTTGGAAATCCTGAAAGGAGTTGATATGCATCTTGGTCAAGGCGAGAACTTAGGTATTCTGGGGAAATCGGGAATGGGAAAGTCCGTACTTACGAAATGTATTGTTCGATTACTTGAGCCGGATTATGGTATTGTTCGGGTGTTAGGTAAAGATATATTGGCAATGAATGATTCCGAACTTAACAAGATACGGGAAAAAATCGGATACTTGTTTCAAGGTGGGGCTTTGTATGACTCGATGAGTGTGCGTGAGAATTTGGAATTTCCGATTCGTCGTACACAAATGAGCAACAATAAAGCGGAAGTGGATGAAATGATAGAACGGGCGTTAAATAGCGTTGGACTGCTGGATGCCATAGATAAAATACCGTCAGAGCTTTCGGGTGGAATGAAAAAGAGAATCGGATTAGCGAGAGCCTTGATTTTAAAGCCAAAAGTAATCCTTTACGACGAGCCGACTACCGGATTGGACTCTGTTACGGCAGGCGAAATTAGTGAATTAATCGTTCGGGTTCAAAAAGAATATCAAGCCGCTTCAATCATCGTAACACATGATATGAAGTGTGCCCAAATAACGACGAACCGGATTCAAATATTAGATGAAGGCAACTTTATAGCGGAAGGGACTTATAATGAGCTAAGTAAAAGTTCTGAGCCTAAAGTTAAAGCATTTTTTTCTTAAGTTTAAATAGATTGATGGTCTGATATTGATTCTATTTTGTTATTAAAATTCTCAACGCATGAAAAAAACTCGCAATACAGCTACCAAAGTGGGGATATTTGTATTTTCCGCCATCGCTATCTTAGTACTCACTATTTATTTTATCGGAAGTAAGGATAATCTTTTTTCAACGAAAACAAACATTACTTGTTCGTTTCAGGATATAAGGGGGGTTGTCGTAGGTAACAACGTCCGGTTTTCGGGTATGAATATCGGCACGGTAAAAGACATTGAAATGAAATCGGATACTTCGGTTGTTCTCACACTGACGATTGCCCAAAAATATACAGAGTTTATTTACAAAAACTCGATAGTGGAGATTGTTCAAGACGGAATCATGGGTAGCAAACTGCTCAATATCTCTTCCGGCACCCCTGATGCCGGCTCAATCGAAAACGGCGATCAACTTCGGGCTAAATACGGTATTGACATAGAAAACATGCTTGGCAAAGTGAACGATATACTCGGGATAACGAATGAAGCGGTTGCCGATCTAAAATCAATTACGAATAAGATTGACAATGGCGATGGGGACTTAGGCAGGTTAATTAACGCCAACACGTTGACAACAGAATTAGCGACAACGACCAAAAGTTTGAATTCGTCTCTCGCGAATTTGGATCAAATCACGCATAAGATTAATGCGGGTAATGGCGATATAGGCACCTTACTGAACAACAACAAATTGACAACTCGAGCCGATGATGTCCTCAGTACCCTTAATCAAGTTACGGAGAAAACAAACCAAGTGGTAACCAATCTCGAAACAACGACAAAGAGCATAAACTCCGGCGACGGACCGGTTAATTTATTGTTAAACAGCAAACAGACCGCTCAAAATATAGATACCACCATTCTGAAAGTGCAAGGAAGTTTGGAACAATTTAACAGCACAGCCAAAGCAATTGAAGAGAGCTGGATTATCCGATTATTCTCGAAAAAAAAGAAGAAAGATAATCACGATGCTAATGACAGCATAAAATAGAATTGAATAAAACTCTCTCCATTCAAATTCTTCCACAAAAGCACCCTGTTCGCCTACTGAATAATAGTCAATGTCGCGTTCTCGGCAAACTTCTTTCACGTGATTCGTGTACCATGCCGAAATACTTTTATCGATAATTACCCGATTGGGTTTTACACTCTCTAATATTTCATTCATGCGAGGCTTCATTCGATTTGTCAATATCAAATAGTCAATCGCCAATGGTGTATTAGTTGTCTTGTTACGTAAAAAATCATCTTGCAACACCATAATTTTTTTCTGTTCAAACACGGCAAATTCATCTTCAAACCACTCATTTTCAGCAATAAATAGTGGCGGATTCAGTAGTGATGCTCGCCAATACGCGTTCGCCGTATTTAATGCCTTTAACTCATCGTTCGTGTACACGAAATTTTGCTTGCCTTTGATGAAGTTGATGATTGGTGTTCGAGAATCTGAAAATACAATCAGACGGGAATGATTCAGACTCTCGTACTGTCTGAAAGCATAATGAACGAAAAACAATAACACACAACTTAATCCGAAAAATAGTGGAATAAATTTTTTATTGAATACGAAAGCTGTGAAAAACAAAACCGAAAGGATAAGCAACCAAAGTTGTAGTGAATTGATGCTGACAACCAAGATAGAACCCGGCAAACTCACAATTACCCCAAGCAGATAATTCATTAGCCAAATCGACCATTTGAGTACAAAGCCGATCCATCCGGCAATCAGAGGAATGAAGGAAACAACCAACAGCAAAATCGCGGCATAGATTATCAACGTAGAAAGGGGAAGGGCAACGTAATTCGTAAGTAAAAAGTAGCAGGGAAACTGATTGAAGTAATAAATTGAGATAGGCGCGGTACCAAGCTGTGCCACCGAAGAAACGCTCGTTATATCCCAAAACCACTTAGCCAATTTGTTTTTCGGATTCAACAACTTCCGTATGTTTGACTGAAATGCCACAATACTCAAAACGGCAGAATAGCTCAATTGGAATCCGATGTTAAAAAGGAGATTTGGACTGAAAAGCAACAGAAAAAAAGCCGAAGCTAATATCGTATTGTAGATTTGCGGTTTTCGATTTAAGCACGTGCCAACCGCCACGAAAGTCATCATCAACGCCGCCCGCATTACAGCCGGAGAAAGTCCTGTTATAACCGCGTACATCCAAATAAACACAACGGATATCAATGCGCGAGCAATAATTTGCTTCCGGTTTTTCTTTAAAAATCCCAACAAGGCGAAGACAGCCACATATACAATCCCCACGTGAAGTCCGCTAACCGAGAGAATATGGACAGCTCCGGTATGACTGTACAGCTTGTAAATATCGGGCTCAAGACTGTCCGTGAAACCCAAAGTCAGTGCTGCCAATACGGCAAATTCATTGTCGGTAATGTTGTATTTTTTGTAAATGTCCAATAGGTATTCCCGACATTGATTAGCAAGACGTCGGATTGAGAATGAATCATTTCGTCCAATTTTTCTCCATTTCTCGGTAGAAATATAAGCGGTAGCCCCTATTCCCTGTCTTTTCAGATAAGTTGCGTAGTCAAATCCATTTGGATTTTGGACTCCATCCGGCATTTTAAATGCGGCATCAATCATCAAGCGGTCTCCTACAAACAGATCGATGGGAATACTGTCTTTTTGAAGGTAAAGAATGGCATTTCCGGTTGCCTTTTCCACGTCGGCGGAATCCAATCGATTGAGTAATTTTACGCGGAAAGAATAAGAGCGGGCTTTCGGTACCGGTGTGCTGATTATTTCGACCTCATACACCGCTCTGTGATTGAGTTCCGTAAAACGATGCCGATATTCGAATAGATTACATAATCCGAAGCCTAACATCATAAAGAAAATCAAGATGCTTATCCCGAAAATCCAACGAAATCGATATTGTTTTTCGGGATTCTTTTGCAGAAAAGTAACACAGGTAACCAAAAAAGAAATGACAAGGAGGAGTATCAATATATTTGCCGAAAAGGTAATATACTGAAAAAGGATGATGCCTGACATAAGTGCAAGCAACAGCCGAAGGAACGGTGTACGCTGCAGAAGATGCACTACTAAAAAAGAAAATAAGGTTTAGAGCTTGAGATTTTTCAGATTAGCATTTGACTAATGGTCTCGTAAGGATCAGCTGAATGAAAAACTGCGCTTCCGGCTACAAGTACATGAGCACCTGCTTCAAAAAGTTTTGACGCATTATCCAAGTTCACCCCACCATCAATCTCTATCAAACAATCCGGATTCTCGTCAGCGATGATTTGTTTCAATTCTTCGATTCTTGCCCACGTCTCTGCTATGAATTTTTGCCCTCCATAGCCCGCGAAAACGGACATTAGAAGTACCATATCGACTTGCTTCACAATACCGCGGAGATTCTTTACCGGTATATCGGGATTGATTGTGATGCCGACTTTTACCCCTAACTCACGGATAGAATGCAACGTGTCAAACGGATTTTTTAAGGTTTCCAAATGCACCGTAACGACATCTGCTCCTGCCTGCACAAACCGTTCGATGTATTTTTCCGGCTCCACAATCATCAGATGGACATCAATCACTTTCTCGCAATGCTTCTTTACCGCTTCCATAACCGGGAAACCAAACGAAATATTGGGAACAAAAACACCGTCCATCACGTCAATGTGAAGCCACTCTGCGTCGCTCCGGTTAATCATCTCGCAAGCGGATTGCAAGTTACTGAAATCGGCTGAAAGCAACGAAGGGGAAATTATTCTTGTCATAACAGTTCTATTTTATTGCAAATCTACAATTAATGTGGCAAATAAACAGTATAACATTTTTTTTTCAAGCTTTTTGGAAAAAAAAAGAGTACCTTTTTGCTGATACTCTTTTCGATTCGATTTGCTGATTTCAGTTCAAGAAGTACTCAATGTACTCATCCTTAGTTCGTTTTTCAACTCGATAGGCTGCCGCAAACTGCAAAATGTTGCGGAATGTTTCGTTGCTTGGATTCATCTCTGATGAGACTATTACCGGTTGATTCGGACGCAGAGTTGAAAGTAAAGGTGTAAAATTTTTTTTCATTGGCTTGTCTGATTTTTCTGCTACTATTACATCAAACGAACACTTATGAAATATAGTATATTTTACCGTGAAAATTTTATTTTATTTCGAGATAAATATTTTTTTCATCCGCTATCCGTCGCATGTTCATCAACGCGTAACGCATCCGTCCGAGTGCTGTATTGATACTTACATCCGTCTTTTCGGCTATCTCTTTGAAACTCAATTCTTCGAAAAAACGCATTCGAACCACTTCTTGTTGTGAAGCCGGTAGAAAACCAATCAAATGTACCACGTCGCGCAGCACCTGTTCATTGAAAATCACGTCTTCCATACTTTTTTCGGCGTACTTTGAGTTATTCACATAATCATACTCCAGTCCGTCGGTAGAAAACGTATTTTCATTCTTCTCCCTGCGGAAATAGTCAATGATTAAGTTGTGTGCAATTCGGTTGATCCAGCCGAGAAAACGACCGGATTCTACATAACGACCTTGTTGTATGGTGGCAATGGCTTTGATGAAAGTGTCTTGAAAAATATCCTCCGTAAGTTCTTTGTTGCGTACAATCAGAAATATATAGGTATAAATCTTCGACTTGTAGCGGGTTAATAAAACTTCAAAAGCACTGTTTTCGCCATTCTTATACAACTGTACCAACTGTTCGTCGGCAAGCTGAATTAAATCTTTCATTACTTAAATTTTTGGGGTTTATCAAGTAATTTTTGGCGATAGGCTTCTCGGTTTTTGGGAATGATTGATAACTGTTTTAAGGATAATAGGTTGCAAATTTATACATACATTTTAATTTTCCAAAGAAAAATGCAAATTTTTATGTTAAAACTTCAAAATAATCTAAAATTCTAACTCACATACAACACCAATCCTTTCAGATATTCACCTTCCGGATGATAGATATTGATGGGATGATCGGCAGGCTGCGTGAGCTGATGCAGTATACGGACATCTCTTTTGGCTTCGGCTGCCGCGCTGAAAACTGCTAATCGGAATTGTTCTTTGGTAATGACCTGAGAACACGAAAAGGTAAACAGCACACTATCCGGGGGCATGATTTGAAGCGCTTTCGCGTTCAACCGCTTGTATCCTTTCAAAGCGTTTCTTACCGCGTCTCTATGTTTCGCGAAAGCGGGTGGGTCGAGAATCACTACATCGTAGGCTTCTTTGCTCGAACTTAAAAATTGAAAAGCATCTTCAACAAATGCTTCGTGAGAGACTTTGACGGGAAAATTCAACTGTAGATTTTTGTTTGTCTGTTCAATGGCTTTCGCCGAACTATCCACCGAATGAACCTGTTTTGCTCCGCCTCGCAGAGCATATACCGAAAATCCGCCCGTATAACAAAACATATTCAACACCGATTTTCCTTTGGAGTATTTTTCGAGTAAGCATCGGTTTTCACGCTGGTCAATAAAAAAACCGGTTTTTTGTCCCTTCCGCCAATCGACATCAAACCGCAACCCATTCTCAATAGCGCTAAACTCATCATACTGTTTCCCGATTAGGTAACCGTCATTTTTTTCGATCGGAGCATGGTAAGGCAATGTTGTTTCCGACTTGTAATACACGTTCTTCACAGCCGGAACTACCTGAACGATTACCTCTGCCAATATTTCACGCGTTCGGTGCATACCTACCGAATGTGCCTGCATAACCGCCGTATGATCGTAAACATCTACAATCAACCCCGGTAGTCCGTCGCCTTCGCCATGTACCAACCTATATGTATTATTGAAAGATGGATTTACTAATCCGAGACTTATACGCACCTGATAGGCGTTATTGATTTTTTGTTGCCAAAAATCATCATCGAGCGTACGTTTATCAAAACTAACAACACGTACCGCGATACTACCAATCTGGTAATGACCAACTGCTAAAAAATCGCCCTGCGCGCTTATCACTTCTACCAAATCGCCCTCTTCCGGCTTGCCGGTTATTTTCTGAATTGCGCCTGAAAACACCCATGGGTGAAAACGCAGCAGACTTTCTTCTTTTTTCGGTTTAAGTGTAACGGTAAACATATCTGATCGACGACCTTATCGCTTATTAGAATTCAAAATCAATGAATCAATTACCAATGATTCTACTTTTATTTGTTCAATTTCATTTTTTGTCAATCTGCTTTCTTGTTGCAGACGTAGAAAAATCTGAAGCGTAGCCCAAGCATCAGTAGCCGCGTATATTTGCTGCTGCGCGGTAAGCGTTTCATTTTCCCAGTTGGTAAGGCGTTGGGATTTCGAGATTTTTTTGCCGAAAGTTATGGCATAAATTTTCTGCAGGCTCAATTCTAAAATTCCGTAGTTTTCCACTTCATGCTGTAAATCGACAAAAGATTCGGGACTGAACTTGTGCTGTTTGAAGAGTCCGTTCAAATCATCCCGCAGTGCCAATCCAACCTTGGTGATTTTATCATTGGACAATACAGAAACCAATTTATTCGGAAATCCGATTTTATTCAGTCGAAACAAGTAACAAACATCGCGTGTAGCAATCTGGAGCAAAGAAACCTTGTGAACTACGCCTCGCTTGAACGAAGGTTTTGTTTCGGTATCCATGCCGATAACTTTTTGCGTATTAAGATATTTGAAAGCTTCTTCTGCTTTCTGCATATCGTCTATCACAATAATATTTCCGGCAAATTCATCCACCGGCAGTTCATTAACTTCTTCTTTTGTTATCTTAGAACGATACATCAACTTATTCTTCATCACTTTGGAAATTCAAGAAACTATTTCTATCTAATTTTCGATAGGCTTTCGGATCGTCAAGACGCGCGTCTTGTTCTTCGGACAGCCCACCAAAACGCAACGCATGTAGCGCGCGAAGCGCGTTAAGCAGCTTCTGTCCCCAATGCTCGGCAAAGGCTTCAACACACACCACCATGGCTGAAGTCATGATTTCTACTTCTCCGATTTGAAAATTGACGGCAAAATCTTTCAATTCTTGATACACGTCAGCCAAATTTTCGGAGATAAAAGCCGCTATCGGAGTATCGCTATAAGGCATATCGGGATGAAAAACTTCCAGAAAACTGTCGTCTGCTCCAAGCAATTCCGCCACCTGATTCTTTACGTACATGTAATCATCTTCAGTTACGAAACGTTCCAAAAAACCTTCGGTCTCTTCTTCGATGTCATCCAGAAGCGAAGTTTTCAGGTATAAAAGAGGAAGCAACTTTACTGCTTGGACAATGAAATCTTTTTTACTCCGTTCAGCCGCATGTTCGAGAAACAGGCAAGTTTCGGCAGCTACTGTGGTAAATTCGATGGGATTTTTGGAATATATGAATGGGGTATCGCTCATTGTATTTTTATTGGCAAAGGTACAAAAAATTTCATTCTTTGTTTTTGGCTACAGCTCTCTTTCGTAAGAACTCGGCGTGCCATTCGGGGGTTGTTTTCCAGCGACGATGCATCCACACCCATTGCTCAGGATGCCTTCGGATGATTTGGGTATAGAAATTATTTTGATTCAGGGTGTTTCTCATCAAATCTTCTTCCGCGTCATCTGTCCGAATAGTCGGAATTTCCGGATGAATCAGGAATCGGTAATTCCCGTCATTCTTTCTGACAATAGCCATGGGGACAAGTGCTGCTTCCGTATCTGCCAGCAGGCGGGAGGCACCGAGTGGCGTATAGGCGGAATACCCTAAGAAATCGACAAAAATTCCTTTTACACGCGTGTCTTGGTCGGTCATCAGAATCAGACATTCTCCCCGATTAAGCACATCTACAAGTGCCTGATACGACCCTTGACGCGTAATGTTCTTCATGCCTCGGCTTCCCCTGAATTTTACCATAAGCTTCTCCAGCAAAGACATTTTCATCGACTGACTGGCTGCTGATGTCTCATAGCCCAGCATCGGGGGAGTGATAGCCGCAAACTCCCAAGAGCTCATGTGCGGTACCAGACAGATTACACCTTTTCCTTTTTCATAGGCTTTCCGCAAATGTTCCTCCCCTTCTACTTCGATCAGTTTGAAATATCGCTTCGAATTTTTCACGTGTGAATAAGCCATGTAATCGAAGAAACCCTTGATGATTTCGGTAAAACAAGCTTTTGCAATCGTGATTCTCTCTACTTCCGACGATTCTTTTCCATAAACTCGTTCGATGTTTGACAGTGCCCATTCACGAGATTTTGTGGCGAATTTGTAAAAATATTTTCCCACCCAATTCGCAAAGTTACGCACCCAACGAATTGGGAGTATCCTAAATATCCAAATCAGGACGATTAACGGCGGAAACAGTATCAGTAAAACCATTTTCCGCCTTATTGTTCTCTTATTGATGTTTTTAAGCGATTGAAATGACATTTCTTAGGTCTATGTATTATGGGGATAATGAGCGTTAAACTAATAAACAAAAATTCATCAATAGATGTTATATTTGTAGGTGGTCTAATAGCGATATTTTTATAACATAAAAAATTTGAATCAAAATGGAAAACGAAGAAAAACTTGTTTCGTTGAAATTCTATAGTTCAATGATTGAAGCCGAAGTTGAAATGGACGTACTGAAAAACAACGGTATCGAATGCATGCTCAATGATGGAACGATGGTCGGTCTTTTTCCCATTTTTGACGATAAAGAACGAGGTATCGAAGTTCTCGTTTTCGAAAAAGATTTTGAGAGAGCCAATCAAGTCATTGATGAATTTCATCTGGCAAATTCCGAAAAATAATCCTTCTTTTTTAGCGTTTAACCGGAAAAACGGGTGTTTTGTTTTCATGCGCCCTGTACAACATACTAATTGTTTTTTTTAGAACCGGGTGCTTCAGATCCGGTGCTACTTCCATTAGGGGGACTAGTACAAAATCCCGTTTGTGTAGTTCAACATGTGGTATTTTGAGCTGCGGTAGGTTTATGGTCAGATTATCATAAAACAAAATGTCGATGTCGATTATTCTATCCGAGTAATGCTTTTCGGTTTTGCTTTTCCTTCCTATTTTTTTTTCCACTTTATTTAACATGTGCAACAATTCCAAAGGAGTTAATTCTGTTTCGACAATCGCTACCGCGTTTACAAAATCGTTTTCCGATTTAAATCCACACGGCTTGGAATGATAAAACGATGATACATGTATTACATTGCCAACATTCAATCCAATTTCTAAAACGGCTTGATTCAAATTGTGGATTTTACGCTCCAGATTAGACCCTAACGAAAGATAGACTACGGACATGAATTCGTTTAAAATTTAGGACTTGATAAACCGGAAAGTTTATCGATTGTCTTCGCGCTTTTAAAACCAAAACGACTTTGCATGAAAACAAAGTCGTTTTTACGATTATCTACAATGACTATTTTTGTCTCAACACCCACGCGTCCGGGAAACGGTTGCTAATCTGATTTATACGACTTCTGGCTTGCACGTACTCATCGTAAGACGCTATTAACACCCGGTACATCCCTTGCTCGTTGATAACAACGATAGCGGTATTTCCTTCATTATTCAGTGTACGTTGCAAATTTTTCGCGTTATTTTGCACACTAAAACTACCAACTACCACGTGATAATTTTTAGCAAACGCGGAGCTATTGGTTTCGCCTTCGGCAAGGCGAAAACTTTCGTCTATTGTACGTTCGTTACTCTCCGGTGTAACAACCGGCGGAGTAGTTTTAGCTTCGACCGCGGAAATATCAGATCCGGATATTTCAACTACTTTTTGCTTTGATTTACAGGATGTTGTTGAAAATCCAATCACAGACGTCACCAATAGAAGCGCAAAAATCTTTTTCATATTATTTTTTTGTTAATTATTTTTTCCAAATCCAAGCACAAAGATGAGAATAAAATAGCTTTAAAACAATATTTGACATAGATTTTAGCAAATTTTAGAACTTAAAATTAAACAAAATCCAAATTTCCAATGTTATTTAGAAACGAATCGAATAAGAAATTTTGATTCGCAGACCTTAAGAATTTATCAATATTACTAAAATATTAAAAGAAAGGAAACATTATGAATTTTACATTGCCTGAATTGCCTTATACTTATGAAGCCTTGGAGCCATTTATTGACAGCACAACCATGCGTATCCACCACTCGGCTCACCATGCCGCTTATGTGAACAACTTGAACGCCGCGTTAGCTAAGCATCCGGATGCCGTGAACGATAATCTGGTTGAAATACTCAAAAACTTGGATAAGCTTCCGGCAGATATCAAAGTTGCAGTACGAAATAACGGAGGTGGACATTACAATCATGATTTCTTCTGGAAAGTACTTGCTCCCGCAGGTTCCACATCTATCTCTTCCAAGTTGGAAGCTGCTTTGGTCAAAAATTTCGGAAGCGTAGATGCATTTAAGGATGAATTTGAAAAAGCGGCACTCGGACGTTTTGGTTCCGGATGGGCTTGGTTAGTAAAAAAAACGGACGGTTCGTTAAAAATCGTATCAACCCCCAATCAAGATAACCACCTTATGTCCGCTGATACTTTCAGCGACACGCCACTTCTCGGACTTGACGTTTGGGAACACGCTTACTATCTAAAATACCAAAACAAACGTGCTGAATATGCCAAGGCGTTTTGGAATGTGGTAAATTGGAACAAAGTATCTGAATTGGCCGGATTGTAATCACACAATTAGATATAATTTTCATCTCTTTTAAAAAGGAAAATTGACACGTCAATTTTCCTTTTTACCTTTAAATTTATCTGACAGTAGTACAAAAGAATTCGTTCTACTGATCAGCATCCTTTACGGAAATATCCTTTTGTTTGCTAAGGCTTTTTTATTTCGTACACCGTACCTTTTGGCACGGCTATTGACTTATAATATACCACAAAATTCGACTGATTATTAAAACGTGAGTATACAGTAATTTACAGCAAGTTACTGCAAGTTGACTTCTTTTTTGAGTTTTAATTTTTCTGACATTTTGGCGTTTTTTTATTCGCACACCCACAAAAAAAGGAAATAAAGACAGATGAGTAAACAGTTTGAGAAACTTTTAACAGATAAGATGATGACCGGAGCTGATGTTTTACCAATTATTTCGTTGGATGAAAATCCAGCTGAGATTAACTTGAATTCGGGAGATACGCTACCTATACTTCCACTGAGAAATATCGTGATCTATCCGGGGGTACTGGTACCCGTTTCGGTGGCTCGTCCAAAATCGCTTCGCTTGATTCGTCAGGCTCAAGCCAATGACGGGTTAGTGGGTGCCTGCACGCAAATGGACAAAGCAATCGAAGACCCAAGTATCGAACAACTGTATCGGACAGGAGTTGTTTCGCAAATTGTTCGCATTCTCGAAATGCCCGATAATTCGACCACAGTCATTCTGGAAGGAAAAAAGCGCTTCTCATTGGATGAACTCGTCAGTTCAAAACCTTACATGAAAGCTAAAGTTACCCCTCTAAACGACCTGTTACCCGATTCGAAGGACAAATCGTTTTTGGCACTGACCTCATCTATACGCGATATCGCCGTTCAAATCATAGAAAGTTCCGGACTTGTTCCGCCCGAGATGGTTTTTGCTATCCGAAATATTGAAAATCCTGTTTTTCTCATCAACTACATTTGTACGAATTTCGGACTGAATGTAGAAGAAAAGCAACGTTTGCTCGAAATTGACGATGTAGCGGAACGTGGTTATCAGTTGCTCAATCAGCTTAGCAAAGAATCCCAATTGATCGAAATAAAAACGTCTATTCAAAATAAAGTTAAGGAAGGTATCGACCAGCAACAACGCGAATATTTCCTTCAACAACAAATAAAAACGATTCAAAATGAATTGGGAGAGAATTCCACTGAATTTGATGTTCAAGAATTCAAAGAAAGAGCCACAACTAAAAAATGGACACAAGCAGTAGCCACGGTCTTTGAAAAAGAATTAAAAAAATTAGAGAGGACAAGCCCGCATTCTCCGGAATATACAGTACAGCTCAACTACGTGGAAACTATGCTCGAAATTCCGTGGGGTGAGTACACCAAGGATAATTTCAACCTGAAACATGCCCAAAAAGTGCTCGATAAAGATCACTTCGGGATGGAAAAGGTAAAGGAACGAATCCTTGAATACTTGGCGGTATTGAAACTAAAAGGCGATATGAAGTCGCCCATAATCTGTCTTTACGGACCTCCGGGCGTGGGAAAAACTTCGTTGGGTAAATCAATAGCGTCCGCTCTCGGACGAAAATATGTACGAATGTCATTAGGGGGACTACACGATGAAGCTGAAATTCGCGGACATAGACGTACCTATATCGGAGCAATGCCCGGGCGGATTCTACAAAACATAAAAAAAGCGAAATCGGCGAATCCTGTATTCGTTTTGGATGAAGTAGATAAAATAAACGCGGATTACAAAGGAGACCCTTCGTCTGCTCTGCTGGAAGTACTTGATCCGGAACAAAACAGTACTTTTCATGACAATTTTCTGGATGTGGATTTTGACCTTTCGAAAGTTCTATTCATCGCGACAGCGAATAACCTGAATACGATTCCTCGTCCACTGCTTGACCGGATGGAATTGATTGAAGTAAGCGGATATACACAAGAAGAAAAGGTGGAAATCGCGTCACGGCATTTAATACCAAAAGAACTTGAAAACCACGGTATTGCCAAAAACATGTTCGTTTTAAAGAAACCGGTATTAAGCCAGCTTATTGACAAATACACCCGAGAGTCCGGCGTTCGAGAATTAAATCGAAAAATTTCCGGTTTGATGCGTAAAGTGGCGTTGAAGATTGCAAAAGAGGAGAAGTACAATGAAGTATTGAGGTTGGAAGATCTAAGTGCTTATCTCGGAACGCCTATTTTTAGTAAAGAGAGATACGAGGGAAACAGTTATGCGGGAGTAGTTACAGGTCTTGCCTGGACAAGTGTTGGCGGTGAAATTCTATACATAGAAAGCAGTCTAAGCCCAAGTAAAGCACCGGCTTTGACCCTTACCGGCAATCTTGGCGACGTGATGAAAGAATCTGCCATGTTGGCAATGCAATATATCAAAGCGAATGCAAAAACGCTTGGCATTGACCCTCAATTGTTGGAAGAAAACAGTGTTCACGTCCACGTACCGGAAGGAGCAATTCCTAAGGACGGTCCTTCTGCCGGTATTACCATAGCTACCGCTTTAGTCTCCGCGTTCACGAAAAGAAAAGTCCGCAAAAATACGGCAATGACCGGTGAAATTACATTACGTGGAAAAGTGCTTCCCGTGGGAGGTATTAAAGAAAAAATACTCGCAGCCAAACGAGCCGGAATAACCCATATAGTAATAAGTGAAGAAAACCGTAAAAACGTGGATGAGATAAAAGCCGAGTACCTAAAAGGCTTAAACTTTCAGTATGTTTCTAACATCCAAGGAGTGATCGATTTCGCTTTGCTTAAAGAAAAAGTAAACTAAGTCGCTTAAAAAGAATTGGTTTCTCACTTTAAAATCAACCATAGCATTGATAAAGTGGGAATTAGATTTCTTGTTACTACATCCTCCCTACTCTATTGGATATATCAACGAAGTATTAGAGGTAAATTCATCATCGCTCAACAAAAAAAGTATGGCTTTCATTACTTTACACCACATGAAGTTTCATGCCTATCACGGTTGCTTAGACTTTGAGAAACGGGATGGGAATACATTTTTAGTATCGGTAAAAATGGAACTGGATACATGTTTGTCCGAAAAGACAGATAAATTGGAACATACAGTAAATTACCAGGAAGTTTACGACGTAGTAAAGCGTGAGATGGAAATTCCATCCAATCTCATCGAACATGTTGGAAGGCGAATCCACGATTCGATTCAAACAGAGTTCCCACAAATCAGCGCGATAGAAGTAGATTTAAAGAAGATGAGCCCCCCACTCGGCGACGATGTCATGTGGGTAAGCGTCAAAATCTAATTCGTATTTTACACGTATTCTGAGGTAAAACGATTTTAGGACGAAATCTAAAAAAAACGGAAACGGCACTTTTGAAACAAACTCGGCTAAAAATTTTAGATTCCGGTAGTTGTTGTAGAAAGAAGTCTTGATTTAACAAACACCGTTTCGCATCACGACAACAAAGTTTCCACCGAACTTGAAACGAACCCATCTTATTCTATTTCAACCGGTTTTACTTCGCTCCATGTTTTGAGATAATCAAAAAACTGTTCGGATGACTTGAACGAACTCCATTCTTCTTTCTTAGCAACTGCCGTCAAATAAAAACGTAGCACTTCTCCCTTGTGGTAATTCATCAGAACCAGATTATTCAACCCTTCCCTTACAAGTTTGTTTACATACTGTTTTGGAACATACACTCCCAGTCCGCAGGTTTGCTTGCTGTATTTAATTGTATCGGAAACCGGATAATCGGTCCCCCACGAGCCAACTAATCCGTTTTCATCCATTATTTGCCCATTTTTCAATATCAAAACGCCGGATGCCAAATTGGTTATATTTTCAGACGCGCGCACTTCGCAAACGGCATCCCGATGACGTGCGTAAAGAATATATCGAACAGTCATGTCGATTTTTTTTCCTTCGTATTGCCATCCGCTGACTTCACTTTCCACGATTGTACGAAGTTTTCCCGTGGCAACAATTCGCTGCGTACGTCGATCAAATTTATCGATGTTTATTGCTTTTACTCCATCCCACCCTCTGACAGTACCTACCCCTACTGAGTTGTAAACGGTCAACACATCGTCGCCATAACCACTTGCAAGTTGTTCATCGGTAGGATACCAGCCCGTTTCAGCCAGTTCCAACTGTTGTTTCTTCTTCCCGTACAAATCAATAGTACTTTTGTTGTCGAAATACATACGATAACCAATCAAAGCGGATTCAAAAGCAACTCCATGATGGTGTAACTTATTATACATATCGTTTTTTGTCGATGAAATCACATGGACGTATTCTAATTTTCCATCTTTGGTTTTTGAAATCAGGTCGGCATATACTTCTGTGGGAAAACTATCTTGCTTATGTTTATGGATGGTTCTCAGTATTACTTTTTGTGTCTGACCGGCATTCAGGTCAAGAAGAAAAACCAGTTCATCGGCAATTCCGTCTTTATCCAAATCGTCTAACTGAGTACTGACTTGCTTTCCATGCACAAAAACAGCAATTTCCGCCCGCTTATTTATCGGAATTTTTTTGTAATTGTTTAGCGATAATACAACCGGATAATCTTTTACGTTTGTATTATTCGGATTGTAAATGCCGACTTTCAGATTTGCAACAGACGACATGATGCCTGATGAAATAATAAGAAGTATAAAAAGTTTTAGTTTCATATGAGATTATTAACCAGGCGGGTTAATAACGATATTTTTTACGTGTCAAAGTATTCATAAACAGCTATTTGTGTAGAATAATATCACGTTATATTAGTGTCGGGTTAATAGTAAGGCTACACGGCAATTAGAAACAAAAACTTGAAAAAAAGCGAATCAACACAGCGAAAACCGATCCTATTGCGAGTTTAGATTTTTTCTATTACCCTAAGCCCCCAATCAATTTAGGTTAACGAATTACTTTAAATGTACTTCCTTTTATAAGTACAAGATAAATACCATTCTCCGCTAAGGGTATAATCATGGATTCACTATTGGCTTGAATATTGGCTACTTGCGATCCGTTTATTGTAAACACCCGTATTAAATCGCCGACTAAAATTCCGTCAATGGCAATACCCGCTTCAATTGCATAGACCCGCACCATTGAGTTACTTATCAACGGAGTAGAGGTTGCATTCTTAAAAATCACTTCAAGCGTTCCATCAGACAACACAGAATTAATGACATGAATTGTACTGTCAGCAGAAGTTACAATACTTTCGTTGTTGTATATTATTTTCTCTATCTGATAGCCTTCATCCGCTTTTATCAAGAGCTGTAGTCGCGTACCATATTCAAGGGTCAGTACCGTATCACGCTGAAGCGTATCATTTCCTAACTTGACAACACCTCCCAAGTTAGTCAAAATTTTTATTTCGAAAGTTTGTTTCTTGAATGTTACATGTAGTGTATCCGTTTTGATAACGGAATCTGTCGTGAAAACATCGTCTATCAATTTCTCCTTCACATCAACTCCGCTAAAATACAACGAATCCAATTCGTAGCCTTCAGACGGTGTAATTAAAAATTGTATCGCCAAGCCATACTCCACCGATGTTGTCGCTTCATTTTCTAAAATCGTTTCGCCAAGTTTTACGGTTCCGCCGGAGTTGGTTAAAATCGTTATGTCAAATACTTGTTTCTTGAATGTTACATGCAGGGTGTCCGCTTTGACAACTGAATCTGTCGTGAAAATATCGTCGATCAATTTGTCCTTCACGTCAGCTCCACTAAAGCACACCGAATCCAATTCGTAGCCTTCGTCGGGAATGATTAAAAATGACAATTGCGATCCGTACTCAGCCGGGATTAACGTATTATCATCCACTATTGAGTTGTTAAATTCAATCTTTCCACCTGATTTTGATTTAATTAGAATATCAAACTTAGTCTTTCTAAAGACGACTCTGATCGTATCTGACTTGATCAGCGAATCAATCCGTAGTTCATTTTCGATTAGTTTATCAAGGACATCAATCTCTCCAAACAGTAGTGAATCAACTTTATACCCATAATTCGGAAGTATGGAAAGGATTAAATCATCTCCATGCACTACTGTAAGAACAGTATCATTGGGTAAAGTTAGATTTTGCAATTTTACTTTTCCTTCCGTACCTGTTTGTACTTTTATGGATACGTTCTGCTTCTTAAACACGACTTTTAGAGTACCCGAATTTGTTACCGGTGGTGTTGTAAACTCGTTGTTTAGCAGGCTTTCTGTTACATTTTGGTCTCCATACAGCAAAGAATCCAATAAAAAACCGGAGTTCGGATTGATCGTGAATGTAACTTCTTCACCGGAGCTTACAGAAATACTTGTATCGTTGGGTAAGGCAATACCATAAACGTCGATACTACCTCCGTCATTTGAAATTACCTGAATATTAAATGAAATTTTCTTAAAGACAATGCGTAGGGTTGAAAATTCTGTATTTGTTGTCGGCGTAGTATAGGTATTTCCCACCATATTGGACTTAACATTTACACCATCGTATAGCAGTGAATCTAACTCATATCCGAGATCGGGTATAATTGTAAATTGAGTTGTGGAGCCGTAAGTAACCAAACTGGTACCGCCGGTAGGGAGAAATCCGGTTGCATTTATTTTACCGTTTCCATTGATTTCAACATACAAGTAACAATTAAAAGCGTTAAAGTTAACATCCAATACCGCATCGGAAGTAATCGGAGGGGTAGTATAGGAGTTATTTACGACTTGATTCAGCACATTCGTATTACCATATTTGAGAGAAGTAAGTGTCTTCCCGCCATCGGGAGTAAACGTGAATGTTTTTACTTCATTGACATTCGCGGTTAACGTCGAATTGTGGGCGAGTTGTATATTGCTTTCTTTAACGATACCGCCGGTTCCTTTATTTAAGGTTATGGTAAATACTAATTTTTCGAACGTAACGTCTAATGTCGCGTGTCCATTTATAGCATCGGTAGTAAACACATTATCGACTAATTGGGACTTCACATCGACTCCATTGAACAACACTTTGTCAATTCCAAAACCGGACACCGGCGTAATAGTAAAAGAAAGAACACTGCCGGGTTCAACATGAATCGTGTCGTTGTTGGCGTGTGAAATATTATCAACCACAACTTGTCCTCCATCCCCTTTGAGAATAGTTATTACATACGAAAGATGTTTGAAAGTTACGCTTAAAGTGTCATCGGCAGTTATCAGAGAAGTAGAGAATTGACCGTTGACGATATTTTGTGTAACATTCTGCCCTCCAAACGAAACTGTATCAATCTCATAACCTTCATCCGGAACAATCTGAAATGTTCTGGTTGAATTGATTAATGACTCCAATATCGTATCATTAGCTAACGCAACATCATTCTCTTTTACTACTCCATTATTGCCGACAAGCAGATGAATGTTATAGGTGGTCGTTGACGCTTTGAATCTAACCAACAACGTAGCATCTGCGTGTATCGGAGCTGTTTGGAATTGGTTGTCAGTAAGGCTGACCTGCTGCGAATCGAAAAAGAGAGAATCTATTTCAAATCCTTCGTTGGGAATGATGGTAAATGTGATTTCTTCATTTTGATCTACATTTATTACAGAATTATTTACCAGATTAATATTATTTTGTTGAACAATACCACCGACATTTAGTTGGAGCGTAACATTGTATGTAATCTTCTTGAATGAAACATCCAGTAGAGCATTTCCGGTAATGGCGGCAGTAGTAAATTGATTATCTGTTAACGGGAGACTGATATTGTTTCCATCAAACGTAACGGAATCGACAAAATATCCTTCGTCCGGAATAATTGTAAAGGTGCTATATTCTCCATCAATTACAACAAAGCTATCTCCATCCGATAATTCAATCCCGTTTTGAGTTACAGTCCCGCCAAGTTGATTATCAATATTTACCGAAATAGTGTGCGCCATTTCAAAGGAAACGATTAATGTCGAGCTATCCGTAATAAGCGGCGTGGTATATTGATTACCTGTCAGCTGTTCTACAACATTTTCCTCATTAAAAAGCAGTGAATAAACGATATAGCCCGGATTGGGTGTCAAAGTGAAAGTCTTTGTAGAGTTTTTGTTGACCGCCAATACGTCTCCGGAGTTAACCGCCGTACCGTTAGCCATTACAACTCCATTCCCGCCTGCAATTACTTTCAGGTTGTAGGTTTCGCCAACTTCAACAATATTTGTAAATGCATTCCATAAATTATGAGACGTATAAGCCGACGTAGCTCCGAAAGGAACTTGCAACAGCGTATTTGCTTTGTCAACATATCTGAACGTATTAGTATAAATACTTGGCGGAGAGCTAATCGGCACTGATATCTTATTGATATCATAGCATTTGAAGAATGCTTCATCGCCAATGCCGGTAACATTACCTCCCAAATTGATTTCGGAAAGCGACTCGCATCCGGAAAAAGCCGTCCCTTCGATCTGTTGTACCGACGATGGTATATTTAACGCGCCACTTAATGAACTACAATTAAAGAAAGTTCCGTATGCAATTTGTGTCAATCCATTTGGAAGTATCAAGGTGCCTGATAAACTATGACAATTTTGAAATGCGTAAGTTCCTAATGTTGTTATTGAGTTCGGAAGAATAAGCTGACCGGAGAGAGAAGAGCACCCGTAGAAAGCAGAACTTTCGATGGTTGTTAGAGTTGGCGGAAATGTAATGGTGCCACTCAAACTACTACAATTGTAAAAAGCTTTTTCACGAATAACAGTCAAATTTGGTGGAAAGTGCAGACTCCCCGTCATTTTACTGCACCCGTTGAAAGCAAATTTTCCAATGGAAATAAGAGATGCCGGCAGAGGAGCACTACCGGTTATATTTGTACATGAATTAAAAGCGTAATCCCCGATGGATGTTATTGTCTCCGGAAGTTTAACGGACACGAGAGAATTCTTTCCGTTAAAAGCGTTGTTCGGTATAAGGTTTTTCGTTACCGTTGTTCCGGAAATGTCTAATTGGGTTAAAACAGAAAGCTCATCTTTTAAGAATTTAATATCCGTACTATTTAAGAATCCGGTTATTATTATATCGGTAATTGCTGAAATATCTTTCCCGAGTGCTATAACGAGATTTTTTAATTCGCCAGCTACTGAATTGTGAACCGTTACGACTTCGTTAATGCCGATGTTAAAATCTTTCCAATAAGTGGCATACCTGTATGATGACACACTACTAGACGGAACGTAAACAATATTAATGTAAGAAAGTGCAAAAGGATTACCGGACAGTGATGGTGGTGTAGCGTTATTTGAATATACGGTACGTAAGTTTGGACAATTATAAAAACACTGGAATCCGATGGTGTTCAAATTTGTTCCTAACGTTACTTGAGTTAGATTCTCTATCTCCTGAAAGGTGTACGACCCTAAAGAAGTTACCGAATTAGGAAGGTTAACTTCACTCAACCCGTGGCACTGATAAAAAGCGCTATTTTTTATACTGACTACATTCGGGGGAAAAACAATAGAATCCAAACCGGTACAGCCATGGAAAGCATATTCGCCAATTGACGTGATTGACGACGGTAACAAGATATTTGTCAAAGAATTTTTGGAGAACTCTGTATCCATGTCGCGAAAAGCAAATTTTGGCAATTCATTAGCCAAATAGGAAGTTGATCCCCACGACGCAGGGTAGGTTCCGGCATAACCGGTATAGGATTGAATAGTTACAGTTGGGATGACTATTTCAGTAAGAGAAACCATCTCATTGCGCAGGCACTTAAAGTCTCTCGCATCTAGTACTCCGGTAATGGTAATGCTTGTGATTGTATTCTTCTCCGAGGTAGTTAGCGAAGTGGAGAGTGTTCCGGGTGTGGAGATATCAATGGTTTTGAAAATTTGCGATGAAGTGGAAAAAATAAAGAGCAACGAAAAAATAAAGGTAAATACGTTTCTCATAATCGTTAGATGGTTACTTAAACTACGGTTACAAAATTATGTAATATTATTCGAATTTGCGTATAATAAAGGAAAAAATAGCTGAAAAAAGTGAATGTAATAAGTATAACGCAAACTGAAGTATTATTGTTTAGGCGTTGGATGAAATCAAAAAGGGGTGCTTTGAAAGCACCCCTTTAAGTTTATGGCATTTAGTTAGCAACTAACTACGGTGTACCGATAATGGTTTTCTGAACCGTAATAGTAACAACTGACGATGTAATTTGTCCCCAATGATGGGTAATCGTTACAGGAACATATAGTTCAAAGTCGCTACCAATCACTAAACCGCTGTTTTGGTAAGTTAGATATCCAAGAGGATCTACCGGAATAACACTGGGAACGCTCGGTTGAACCGCAACTTGAAGTTGTGGGAAGTCTGCCAGAGGCTGAACCGTACCGTTAAGATTGGTTGTAATAGCAGCAATGTCAATGGTAACATTCGTTACGTCATAGTATCCGTAAAGGTCATCCGCTGTACCAAAGCCGACATTACGCCAGTCATACAAGTTCGCAAGATCCTTAATCGTCATGTACGAACCGGTTTCTCCGTAAAGTACACCATCGATAAATGGTATTGCAGAAGATGGGCTGGCATTGATAGGACGTACAAATACTACGTCGAAATCAGGATTTCCGGCAACACTTACAGGCATCACTGTTGGAACAGGATTATTATTACCTGATGTGTCAAGAAGATCCGGGCAATAATCATATCTAACTCCTAATGTAGCACGTAAGAACTCTTTGTCATAGTTCAACAGACGTTTAGCTGTTGCAGACGCGTTGTTCAATACAAGGAGGTCGCCTACATTGGTAGCGAATGGATTAATTGTCGCTACTATTTCAGGACCGTTCATCAACTGTTGACCATCAGGGCTTACCGTTAATGTAGTTCCACCCGGAGTTCCATCGTTATGTACTTTCTGAGTTGGTTTGAAATAGTATTGGTAGTTACTGTATCCCTTCAAGCTCAAATCAGCGTTCGATACAAATGCTCCGGTGATGTTACTTTCGTATTTGTTATTCGTTGGCGTATTTTCACCTACGTCAGGTACATTTACATTGTGTTTCACTTCGCGGAACGCTGTTCCGTTGTTCTTACCGTTTAAGTCAAACCAGTAACTTGCGATAAGTTCAGCTTGTGTAATATTTTGAAGAGCTGCATCGTATGGTTTGGTATAAGTCTTTGTTAACGTAACAACAAAGTCCGGATGTACAAACATATTGACCGGTTGATAAGTAACCGTGTTCGTAAACGTAACTTGGGTTGCAGTTGGGTTAGCATTGAAGTACTTCCAAACGGTATCTGCCGGAACTTCCCAAGATAACACCAATGTATTAGCGTCATCCGGAGCAATTATTTCACTAACTGTACCTACTCCAACTGATGTAAATGGCTGATAGTTGGTGTGGAATTGCACACTACTAAATCCAACCTTATCATAAATACTGTCAATTGTCCATTGTGTACCTACGACTAACGTATCTGGTTCACATAAAGCGGAACTAGCATCAAATTTATAGGTGTATTTGATATCCGGTTGTTCTTCGAATACCACTTTCACGAACGCGAACAATACAGGACAATTCGGATCTTGATCGTTATACATGGTTACACGTATGATAGGAGTACGACCCAAGGACTGTGCAATAACAGTTTGAGCAACGTTCTTAGCTTTGATTGTACCGGTAGCCGGGTCAAGAATATCAATCAAGGTTTGTTGATTAACACCGTTTCTGATGTATGTATAAGTCATACCACTTTCATCCAGTAAGTCAAATTTGAAGTTCAATCCATATCTTTCAACATCAAACAAATCATTGTTATATATTGCTGCGATTGTATCAACCAAATTAATCGTTTCTTCAAATGGAAGTGTAATAACAGTTGGGTCTGTAGCGGTAGCACCATCAATATTTTCTACAGCAAGTGCCATTGCGTCAGCTGCTGTTTGTACAAGCGGAGTATAGGTTGGTCTGTTGTTAAGAGCCAAATACACATCTCCTTGAGCTTCCATACTTACATAATCTAATCTTACCCAATGAGAAGCACTGATAACGCGGTCGGCAGGATAGGATGTCCCGTTAACTACGGTCATAGCTCCGTCGGTATCGAATACTAATTCGTTTTCAGTAACCGCTTTTTCGGAAAGTGGCACTTGTAGTAATACTTGTGGGAATGTTTCTTCCACACCGTGTCCGGGGATAATATTTACATTGGCTTCACTAAACAGTGTAGCTAAATCGGCAACTTTAACTCTTACATAAATATCTCCATCTTCAATTTTTTCGAATTCTGCTTTAATCTCGCTACTTACTGCAGGAGCTCTGAAACCTAAGAATTGTTTAGCATCTTTTTTCAGGTTGAAACTCATGTTGTCAACTTCGATATCAGCTTCTGTAATAAACGAAGGAGACATGCGGTACGCAATCACTACTTCCGGAGTGATGGTGTCGCAAGCAGACAAAAGTGGCGAGAAGTTCATAGCAGGAATACCATTTACATAGTAATCAGCAATAAACGTTAAGCTCGTTAAGCGATTGCTCAATGCGTTGAAATTAAGACTAACCGCTTTCGCAATTGCTTTCATATTGTTATTTAGAATAGCAACTTGTGCTTGTAGTTCATCAATTGCTGCATCAACATCAACCATCCAAGCCTCTACTTGGGTTTTAAACTGTTCTAATGCGACAACACGTGCTTCAAGTGCACTTATTTTTACATCTTGAGCAGCGTTAGCGTCTTTCAGAGCTTGGATTTCAGTTTTCAAATTAGCAATCTCTTGATCAATCAACTGATCTTTCGCTTCCAAAGATGTAAGTCTGTTGTTTTGAAGGATTTGCTCGGCTTCAAGAGCTTGAATCTTGGCATCAACAGCACTCAATTGGTTGTAAAGTGTAACAATGTCAGCTGAATTTGCAGTAATTTTAGCAAGTTGATCAGCCAGTTGTGCTTTAATGTCATTTATAACCGCCGATTGTCCGTTTGAAACTTGCAATATCCCTTCCAATAGAAGAAGACGGGCTTCTGTATCAGCTTTCAATGCTGCTAAATCTTGAATAGTCTTGTCTAATTTAGTGCTGAGTGTGCCTACAGTACCTTCTAATGTGTCAATACGACCTCCCAATGCGGTGATTGTATTGGTTATAGTTACTATTTGCGCGTTCACTCGATCTTCCAAAGCGGTTAGTTCAGCTTTTGTAGCGGCAAGTGCTAATCCGTCTTGTAGAGCCTTAATAGCAGCATCTGTTTGCGTTTTGTAAGCGTTGAATGCTTCCAAGGAAACCGTTTTAGAAAGAATCTCAGCTTTTGCGGCTTCCAATTCAGCCTTAGTTGCCGCGTTAGCTGTCAACGCAGCCAAATCGGTTTTTAATTTGTCAATTTCAGCCGTTAATGTTGTAACGTTGTTGTTGATAGTGGTCTCTAATTCCGTTTTGAGATTAGAGATTTGTGTGGTTACATCTGCTCTCAAAGTTACTAGATCCTGATTCAAATTGTCAATCTCTTTGTCGTTGGTTCTACAACCGGACAACACCGAAACAGCAATTAGGGCCACAGTGAGAAACCGTGCAATCGACTTTGTTTTGATTAAGTGTTTCATACTTGTTTTGATTAAATAATAAAATAATAAAATTGTTTTTTGTTTTAGTTTTGAACGAATTTAAAATTATAAGTTTAATTTGTTAGTGCAAAATTAGTAGAATATTTCGAGAAAACATCGTAAAAAGCTAACAAAATAGCACACGTTGCCTAAACTGCTCCCTGTAAAGATTGAATCAATTTGTCTCGTCAATACTTTACAAGATATGCAATAAAGGAAATTACGTGCAAATATATATCTTTAAAAACGAACCAACAACATTTTTTTGAAAAAAAATGATGAAAATTAACACATTTGTTAAATCCGCTCCGTTTCCCCGATATATAAAACCTTTTTCTAAAAAAATAAGAATCTCAAATATTATGCCATTCTCATTATTTACACGCGTTACATTATGGGAAAAACTACCATATGCAACAAGTTTTGAGTTCTTTTTGTTTTTCGGATCAATCTATTCAACACACATGGTCGTCTTGCTTGTTTGTTTAACCGAAATTTGATAAAATTAGTGCAAACACAGTACGGACGACATACCGATTATCGTATTTTTGCATGGATTTCTATTTCCCGGACACAATTTTCTTTATCTCGTTCAGTTTGTTCAATGCTTCAAGTGGCGTTAAATTGTTTACATCCAATCCTTTTATTTCATCGCGTATTTGTTCCAAGATAGGGTCATCCAATTGGAAAAAGCTAAGTTGGTAGCCTTCACGTTGCGATGCGATTTCTCCGACCGGTTTGGCGATTCCGTTTTGCCGATTATCGTTTTCGAGTTGTTCGAGAATTTTTTCTGACCGCTTGACAATGCTTTGCGGCATACCGGCCATTTTTGCCACGTGGATACCGAAGCTGTGTGCACTGCCTCCGCGTTCTAATTTTCGAAGAAATATGATCTTTTTATCAATCTCTTTGACCGAAACATTGTAGTTTTTGATTCGGGAAAACGATTTCTCCATCTCGTTCAACTCGTGATAGTGCGTGGCAAAAAGTGTTTTAGCTTTTGCGGTAGCAAGTTCATGAATGTATTCCACAATTGACCACGCTATGGAAATACCGTCATACGTGCTGGTTCCACGCCCCAACTCGTCAAAAAGGACTAAACTTCGGTTCGACAGGTTGTTCAGGATACTCGCCGCTTCGTTCATCTCCACCATAAAGGTACTTTCGCCTTGTGAGATATTGTCGCTGGCACCGACACGCGTAAATATCTTATCCACCACACCCATTTTAGCATTCACGGCAGGGACAAAACTTCCAATTTGCGCCATCAAAACGATTAGCGCCGTTTGGCGAAGCAAAGCTGATTTCCCGGACATATTCGGTCCGGTTACGATGATGATTTGCTGCGTTTCGTTGTCCAAATACACATCATTAGCAACATAGCTTTCCCCAATCGGCAACTGTCTCTCGATGACAGGATGCCTTCCCTGCTTGATTTCCAGCGCATCGCTGTCGTTCACTTCCGGACGCACATACTTATTCTCGTTGGCTACGCGATAAAAGGACAACAAGCAATCCAATTGAGCGGTCAAATTGGAGTTTAACTGAATGGCAGAAACGTAATCCATCAAATTTAAAATCAACTCGTTGAAAATACGGGTTTCGATAACTTGTATTTTTTCTTCGGCACCAAGTATTTTTTCTTCGTAATCTTTCAGTTCTTGTGTGATGTAACGCTCGGCGCTTACCAGTGTTTGCTTACGTATCCAAGTCGCGGGGACTTTGTCCTTGTGTGTATTTCGGACTTCGATGTAGTAACCGAAAACGTTGTTAAATGCTATCTTTAAAGAAGGAATACCGGTGTTTTCGCTTTCCCGCTGTTGCATTTCCAGCAGATAATTTTTGCCGGAATGCGCTAATTCGCGTAATTCGTCTAATTTGTCGTCCACTCCGGCGCGTATGACATCGCCTTTATTCATCAGGATGGGCGGGTCGTTATTTATTTCTTTGTGTATTTTTTCAGCGATGAGTTTGCACGGATTTAGTTGTTCGGCAATTTTCCGCAACATATGGTTTTCGGCAGTTTCGCAACCTTTTTTAATGAGTTCTAATGCTTGAAGCGCGACTTTGAGCTGTACGACTTCTCGCGGGTTTATCCGTCCGACTGCTACTTTAGAGATTATCCGCTCCAAATCGCCAATCAAAGCAATTTGTTGCTCCAATAGTTGACGAAGTTCTTTGTTCTTAAAAAAGTGCTCCACTACGGAATGACGCTCTTCGATTGGCTTTACATCTTTAAGCGGGAAAGCCACCCATCGTTTGAGCAGTCTTCCACCCATCGGACTAATGGTTTTGTCGATTACGTCCACGAGCGTTTTTCCCCCTTCGTTGATGGTGCCGTAAAGTTCTAAATTGCGTACTGTAAAGCGGTCGAGCCACACATAATGATCTTCTTCAATACGGGTAAGTTGTGTGATGTGTCCCAACTGGGTGTGGTGTGTGATGTCCAAATAATGCAGAATGGCACCTGCAGCTACAATCCCATTCTTCAAATTTTCCACGCCGAAACCTTTCAGATTTTTGGTTTCGAAATGCTTCAACAGTCGCTCATTGGCATTATCGGGAATGAAAGTCCAATCTTCCAAGGCGTAGGTAAAAAATTTTGTCCCGAAATTTTGCTCAAAATCCTTTTTTTTCGTGCGGTCGTAGATAACTTCTTTGGGAGAAATGCTATTCAGAAGCTTATCTACATAATCAATTGTCCCTTCGGCTATTAAAAATTCGCCTGTAGAAATATCCAAAAAAGACACTCCGGCTTGATTTTTAGTTATAAAGACACTTGCCAGAAACGTGTTTTCTTTTTGTATCAGTGTGGTATCGCTGTATGACACACCCGGTGTAACAAGTTCGGTAACTCCTCGTTTTACGATGGTTTTGGTCAGTTTCGGGTCTTCTAATTGGTCGCAAATGGCTACGCGACAGCCGGCACGAACTAATTTTGGAAGGTAAGTATCCAGCGCGTGATGCGGAAATCCGGCTAACTCTACGGATGAAGCTTTTCCATTGGCTCTTTTGGTGAGCGTGATACCGAGAATTTCAGCCGCTTTTACGGCATCGGTCGAAAAAGTCTCGTAAAAATCGCCACAACGAAAAAGTAAAACCGCATCGGGATGCTTTTGCTTAATCTCGTTGAATTGCTTCATCATCGGGGTTTCCGCTATTGCTTTACTCATAGGGTGTATTCTTTCTTTTTATTCAAAGAATGGATTTGCTTTTTGTCGCATTCAAATTGAATTCAGTGCTTCAACCATCCGGCTCCACTCGTATTTTTTCTTTTCTAAACGCACGTTTTCAGTGAATTGTTCAAGACGGTTGTTTGCGAAAAAATCGACTAAAGCATCTGCCACAGCCTTTTCATCAACGGCAACGACATATCCCACTTTGCCGTCAGGAACGGTTTCGCTCAATCCGCCTACATCAGTAACAAGCATCGGTTTTTCAAAATTGTAAGCAATCTGAGAAACCCCGCTTTGCGTGGCGGAATGGTATGTTTGCGCCACAAGGTCCACCGCATTAAAATAATATTGGACTTGCTCGTCGGGGATGAAGTCGGAATGTAAAATTACTGTATTTTCCAACGATTTTCTACGAATAATTTCCAGATAGGATTCTTTCGCATCGTAAAATTCGCCCGCCACAATTAGTTTTACCGGAAATCGGCGAAGCCTTACGTCTGCAAAAGCGTTAAGAAGCAAATCCAACCCTTTGTACTTTCGAATAAATCCGAAGAAAAGAATATACCGAAAATCCGAATCTAAATCGAGCTTTTTCAACGCTTCATCGCGTCCGGCAGGTACTCCGTAATGATCGTAAATCGGATGGGGTAAAACCCGTTTGGGTTTATCTTTTTCATCCAATTTATTTATATCATCGACGACAGACTTAGTCATAGCAACAAACCCATCCATCGCGCTTACAAAATATTTGGGAAACAATTTGTCTAAAATCGTTGGCTCGTGCGGAATCATATTGTGTATCAAAGCTACTCGCGTCGTCTCTTCTGATTTGCATTGCCTAGCAATCGTGCCAAAACAGGGGGCAAAAAATGCCATCCAATAGCAGAAGATAACTTTATCGGGTTTTTTAGTTTTGATTTCTTTTCCTACACTTACCCAGTTTGAAGGATTAACCGAATTGATTCTTCGGCAAATTTTCAGGTTGTGATTCGGCGTTTCATCCGAAAATTGAGACTTACCGGGGAAAAGAAACGACGGATATTGAAGTGTGAACGTGTATATTTCCACTTCATACCCTTGGCATACGTATTCTTTAGCCAGTCGCTCGTTGAATGCCGATAAACCACCTCTGTAAGGAAATGCTGTACCGACAATAATTATTTTCATCTGTTTATTTTTGTTTTTTTCATTAAGGACACATGGAATACGCCATTAATCATTCCCTTGTGTGTCAAAGTTATTTTCACATGATTGTTGCATGAGTTTAATTTTCGACATACATAAGGTATATACGATACACGCCACATATCGAACCCTTGTATCTCAAAGTCAGTTGAAATGGCTGTTTCATTAGACACAAAGAATTTATTCTAAGCAGACAAAGTTAAGAAATAAATCTATAGTGTAATAAAAATCGGTTTTCTTTTTCGGATTCAAGAATAAAACACTACCTTTGCAACCGCTTTTCGGGAAAAAGCATTAAATCAATTACAAACTTTTTAAAAACATTTCGAGAAAATGGCAGTTAAAATCAGATTGCAACGACACGGACGTAAAGGATATGCATACTATCATATCGTAATAGCCGACAGTCGCGCGCCACGTGATGGCAAGTTTATCGAACGAATCGGTTCGTACAATCCAAACACCAATCCGGCAACCATCGATTTAAAATTCGAGCGTGCTTTGTATTGGGTAAACGTAGGCGCCCAGCCTACCGACACTACCCGCAATATCCTTTCTGACGAAGGAGTAATGTTGATGAAACATTTACAAGGCGGTGTAAAAAAAGGAGCTTTCGATGAGGCTGAAGCCGAAAAACGCTTCAACGCGTGGAAAGAAAACAAAGAGAAACAAGTCAGTAAAACAAAAGAGCAACTTGACGCGGAAACACAAGCTAAAGTGAAAGAACGCTTAAAAGCGGAGCAAGAAGTAAACAAAGCAAAAGCCAAAGAACTTGCGGCTAAGAAAGCGGAAGCGTTGGAAGCCAAAGCAGTGGAAGCCAAAGCAGTGGAGGAAGCTCCGGAAGAAAATGAAGCACCTACCAACGATGCTCCTATGGCTGAAGAAACAACTCCGACCGCTGAGACAGAAGCTACTTCGACAGAATAAACTATTGTCAAAAAAGAAGATAAAAAACCCGAAAAAATCGGGTTTTTTTATTTGTGTCTGTTGCGCAATTTTTCCCCCTTATTCTCGTTATTATTCCGATCGATAGCTTGCTCTTCGACCAGTTTCTTTATCTTGAGACAAGTAACGGAACTTATTTGTCAGTATGATATTGTAAGATTCCATTCTGGTTATCATAAAATTAATCTTATTTAATTGATCTTGCCTATGAATAATATCATTAACGCTTCTCTCCAAGTCTTGCCTTCCGGTGGAACACTCCATCCTTACGAAATAGTTGACCGAGCCATTGAAGTAATCGCTTCATCCGGTTTGAGGTATCGGGTATGTCCTTTTGAGACAGTAGTGGAAGGAACTTACAATGAAATCATGGACGTATTCAAACGCGCCCAGCGAGCGTGCTACGACGCGGGTGCTACGAGCGTGATGGCGTACTTCAAAATACAAAGTGCAAAAGATGATGTAAGCATTGAGGATAAGGGGGGGGGGAGAAATAGAATAGTTGAACAAAGAAAACTTCAACAATAAGTAGTAAAAAGATATCCTTTGTTTGAAAGAAATAAAATTTAATGCAAATAACAAAGAAAGATGTTGCTTGGAATTTGGGTGCAACAGTACTGAAAATTGCATCCGGAGTAATTATCTTACCGGTCATATTGAAGTATCTTACCGCGGATGATGTAGGTGTTTGGACTATTTTTCTTTCGTTTTCTGCTATAACTCTTCTTTTTGATTTTGGTTTTAGCGCGACTTTTTCAAGAACGATTACCTATATTTTTAGTGGGGCGAATGAATTGTATCCGAGGGGGTTCGAAATTACGGCTACAGGGAGCGAAGTTAACTATGCGTTACTGAAAAGTACGATAAAAGCGATGAAATGGTTTTATGCCCGAATAGCTCTCGTTATACTACTTTTTCTGCTACTGGGAGGGACATTTTATATCCGTTACGTTTTGGAAAAGTCATATTCCGGCGATTTCAAATTGATTTATCTCTCGTGGATTTTATACGGAATTATTATTGCTTATCAAGCATATACATTGTATTTCGAGAGTTTATTGTTAGGGAAGGGGTTGGTTAAAAGAAACAAACAAATCATTGTGATTTCGCAATTGTTGTTTATGATAGTTTCTTTGTTCTTGCTCGTTTATTTTCGATTAGGACTACTTTCGTTGGTTATCGGACAAGCAGTTTCGGTAATAACGAACCGAACACTTTCATATTTTACGTTTTACAATCATGATACTAAAGAAGCGCTACAGAGTGCGGGCGTGATTTCTCACAAAGAAATATTGCGAAATATTTCTCCTAACGCGATAAAAATCGGGATTACCTCATTAGGAAGTTTTTTAGTGAATAAATCGGCTGTATTTGTCGGATCACTTTTTTTACCCTTGCCCAGTATCGCGACTTATGGGGTTTCAAAACAAGTGGTGGATATGATTTCAGCTGTTTCTTCCATTTGGTTTTCAACATATTACCCAAAAATCATCCAATATCGGGTAAACAATAAAATTGAAAGATTGAAAAGTCTGTATGTTGATAGCAAGATTGTATATGTGGTATTGTTCGTACTATCGGGAGTGGTATTGGTATTGTTTGGCAATCAGCTACTTTCGTTGATAAAAACCGATACCCTGTTACTAAGTGCTCCGTTGTTGATTCTTTTATTGGTAGTCGCTTTTTTAGAAAATAATCATTCGATAGCGGGAAATATACTACTGACTAAAAATGATGTACCATTTTTTAAGGCATCCATACTTTCCGGACTATTAACAGTATTATTGTTGATTTTATTTTTAGGTAACTTCAAGTTTGGGGTAATTTCTTTGATTTTGGCACAAGGTTTAGCACAATTAGTTTATCAAAATTGGAAGTGGCCTCTTGAAGTGATTAAGGAGTTAAATATTACTCGAAAAGATTATACCGATGAAATGAAAAAGATTATGAATAAATTATGGATGTTTCGGTTATCATAGTAAATTACAATACGAAAAAATTGATTATTAATTGTTTGGATTCGATAGAAAAACAAACGAGAGATATAGATTATGAAATCGTTGTCGTTGACAATGCTTCTGTTGACGGTTCTCAAGAAACAATAAAAGCAAGGTTTCCGGAAGTGAGATTAATCGAGTCTGAAGAGAATCTGGGTTTTGGAAGGGCAAATAATTTGGGAGCAAAATTTGCAAACGGCAAATATCTTTTTTTGCTGAATAGTGATACAGAATTAAAGAATAATGCTATCTCTTTTTTTTTCGAGTATATGGAGAGTTGCCAAAATGAAAAAATTGGTGCTATCGGAGCATATTTGTTGAACAAAGACGAGAAAATTATTCACTCTTACGGGGCATTTCCACGGCTAACATCCGATTTAATCTATCAAGTGAAATATCAGATAATAAACATAATCGGTAGAGAAAAGTATTTTAATTCGAAAACCCAAAAGAAAGAATTATTGGCAGAAGAAGATACAGAAGTCGATTATATTACCGGAGCAGATTTATTTTTGAAAACAGAAATCTTTAATCAATTTGGCGGTTTCGACGAACGTTATTTTATGTATTATGAAGAAACTGATTTACAGCTTCAGATGAATCGGACAGGCTATAAGATGCTGGTTATTAACGCCCCAAAAATATACCATTTAGAGAAGGGGTCGTTCCGAAAGAGTATAAATCAACAGTTACTATTAGATAAAAGTCGCTTGTTGTTTTATAAAAAAAATTTCAATAAAACAACATGGTTTATCTACAAAATCTTCTTTTACTTGATACTAAGTTTGATGTTTTTCGACAGGCATTATTCAAGGGAAGAAAAGAAATACTATTTTAATAATCTACAATAAGGCAGCATTTGTACTCAACACCCTACATAGTATTGGTCATTTTTTTCTCGCTAATAAGTGTCATCCAACTTGGTGTCCCGTTTGAAGAGAAATCAAGAAAATACCTTAATTATCTTGTTGCAATCGTTTTTGTTGTTTTCTACGGATGCAGGGGATTTGTAGGATGGGATTGGGTAAATTATTATCCTTACTTTCAAGAAACGCCAAAATTACACGAATTTGTTTTTTCAAATACGAGATTTGATACTGGCTTTTCAATCTATACGTCACTCATCAAATCCATTTTTCCCAACTATAACGTATTTATCTTTATCCACACTATCGTAAGTTTTATAGTCTTACATTGGTTCTTCAAAAAATACTTGCCAATAAAATACTATGCGTTTGCTTTCGCCCTATTTGTAGCGATAGGCGGGAATATTTTTGAAATAAATCTGATGAGAAATTTGATAAGTTTACTGCTATTTTTACTGTCTATCCCTTACATTGAAAATCGTAAATTTGTCAATTTTTTACTGTTAAATATAATAGGATACTTCTTTCATTGGAGTTCTATTTGTTTCTTACCGTTGTATTTTTTCATATACCGGAAACTGGATATAAGATACATTTTTGTATTATTTGTTATTGGAAATGTTATTTATTTAATGCAATTAGAGTACATAAAACCAGTACTGGAATGGTTGGCCGGAATACTGGGAGGGGTCGTTGAGAAAAAGACCACATCTTATTTTGGAAACGCAATATTCACAAAGCAATACGGAGTGACTTTAGGATACATCGAAAGATTTGCTACTTTCGTTATTCTAATGATTTACTACAACAAACTCACTAAAAATTCAAAAACAAATACTATCTTTATAAATAGTTTCTTAATCTACTTAGTGATAAATCTCTATTTTTCAGAGATGAACATTCTGATATCAAGAGTTGGTAATCTCTTTGTTTTTCCCTATTGGGTATTATGGCCGAAATCATTAACTAATTCAACGTTTAAAATCAAGTTAATATTATTTTCATTATTTGTAGCATATTCGGTTATACGTATAAATCGCCAAACAAACAACATAATGTACCAGTATGACAATGTAATTTTAAAAAGCAGTAAGTCATACAAGGAACGACTGAAAACGTATAAAATCGAAGAAAAAAGATTACGAGATAAATGAAAAAAGCTCTTTTTATAACCTACAATAACATTCGAGATATATATTCCGGAGGTTCTCAATGCAGTCTAAGAAACTATCAAATGCTATCCAACTCGTATGATACAGATGTCTATACGGCGGAAAATTTGAAAATCCAAAAGTTGCTTTCGGTATTTCTGCTTTATTTCCCCCCTATTACACGAAAAGATAAAAAAAATATACTAAGCCTGATAAGTATTAAAGAATACGAACTAATATTCGTTGATTCATCCCTATTCGGAAAAATAATAAAAGCCATAAATAAAGGGAAAAAACGGAATATCGTGTCATTTTTTCATAATGTTGAATATGACTATATTTCGGTTCGATTCGGAAGGAAAATAATCAAGTATCCGTATCTGCTTTTAGCTCATTTAAATGAAAAATGGGCATTAGATCATTCTTCTATCAAAATAACAGTAAATCATAGAGACGAAAAAAGAATTGCTGAAATATACGGCCAAAAGGTCGATTCCATAATACCGATCACTTTTGACAAGGGCAAAACGATACCTACAACAAAATATGATGGAATAAAACATACAGATTATTTTCTTTTTATAGGGTCTCTAAATAACTCAAATCTAACCGCAATAGAATGGTTTATTGACAATGTTGTGCCAGAGGTAAAAAAAATAAAACTATTAATTGTAGGAAAAGATTTTGAGACAAAAAGGAATAAACTAGAAAAAACGAACATTCATGTTATTGGGACAACCGATAATTTAGAATATTTTTACGAAAATGCCTTAGCAGTTATCTCTCCGATAAGGATGGGGGGCGGAATGAAGGTCAAAATAGCGGAGGCTTTAATGTATGGTAAAACTATATTTGGGACTACTGAAGCGTTTGAAGGATACGATACAAGCAATGAAAACAGCACTATTGTTTGTAATACGGCAGCCGAATACATTGAAAAAATTAATCATTTTCTCGAAAGAAACAATACTAAGATAATATTTAACACGGAAAGTCGAAGACTATTTGAAGACAAATACTCCTTCGAAAATGCCGTTTCTGCCTTTGAAGAAGTAATAAAAGTGAAAGACCTTAAATAATATGAATATCGTCTATGATAATATAATTTTTGATTTACAACGTTCGGGAGGCATATCCGTTTATTGGAGCGAAATCATCAGTCGGATTTCGTCGGATGGAGCATTTAATCCTATTTTTATAGAAAAAAAACAGAGTAAGTCTAATTACTCCAGAGAAAAAATAAGTTTGCCGAGTCGTTCGATAATCAACGAGAACAATCTGCTGATAAATCGAATTTTACCTATAAAAGAAAGACTGAAAGAAGAATATCTATTTCATTCGAGTTATTACCGTTTTCCCATCCAAAGAAAAAACAATGCAATCGTTACAACCATTCATGATTTTATCCCGGAGAGATTTGGGAAAGGGATTAAAAAGGTGTTGCTGACCAAGCAAAAATACCTGTCGATTAAAAATGCGGATGGTATAATTTGTGTTTCTGAAAACACAAAAAAAGATATGTTGGCTCTGTATCCGGAATTTCGGAATAAAACAATTGATGTTATACACAACGGAGCCAGTACTGATTTTTCCCCCTTAGTGGGAAATACGGAGGATGAAATTCTTAGAAACCTACCCAATCCTTTTTGTATATTCATAGGTAAAAGGAATAAATATAAAAATTTTGACTTTGTTGTAAATTATTTAGCTGAAGAAAAAGAATTGCATCTTGCTATTGTTGGTGGTGGTAATCTATCTGTGTATGAGAAAGAATTACTGGATACGAAATTAAATAACCGGTTCTCGTATTTTAATCACATTTCAAATACAGACTTGAATGTTTTGTATAATCAAGCGGAATTTCTTTTTTATCCATCCGATTATGAGGGGTTTGGAATCCCAATCATAGAAGCTCAGAAGAGTGGATGCCCCTTTGTCGCGCAAAAAACATCTTCAATTAATGAGTTAGTCAGCGACAAAAATCTGTTATTGAATAAACTAAGTAACGAAGACGTAAATATAGTTAGGCAGTATATCCAAAACAAGCGTAGCGTCATAATTGAAAAAGGAATTAAAGATAGTGAAAAATTCAGTTGGGAAAGAAGTGCTGAAAATCATGTTCTTTTTTACAACAAGATTTTCAAACAAAAATTTGGAAACAAATAAAAGTATCCTTAAATAAAAAACCAATTACAATTCTAATCGATGAAAATATCAATAATTACAGCGACGTATAATAGTGGAAGAACTTTACAGCGAACAATAGATTCAGTAAGAGAGCAAGATTACGCCACTATCGAACACATAATTATTGATGGCGGTTCTACTGATGAAACTTTACGGATTATAGAAAAAAACAAGAGTTCCATTTCAGTATTTGTATCGGAGAAAGACAATGGAATCTACGACGCGTTAAATAAAGGTATAAAACTTGCGACCGGCAGTGTTATTGGTTTTCTTAATTCTGACGATGTTTACTACAACCAACAAGTTATTTCTGAGATTGTAACTCATTTTGAAAGCAAAAAAGCGGACGTTGTTTATGGCAGTATTGTTTATCAAACCAAACAAAAAATGTCCAACAAAATAATTCGTTATTGGGAAAGCAACGAATTTGATAGCCGTTCATTAAGATTTGGATGGATGCCACCTCATCCGACGATGTACTGTTTAAAGGAAATTTATGATAAATACGGTTTGTATGACGACTCCTACAAGATTGCGGCAGACTATGATTTCATCCTTAGGGTATTCAAAGAACCGTTAGTTGTAAAATCCTATATCCCTTTTGTTTTAGTTAAGATGGACGTAGGTGGAGTAAGCAATAATTCCTTATCCAATATTTATAAAAAAACGATTGAAGATTACAAGGCTATTAAAAAGAATAAAATTGGTGGAATTTCTACTCTGATATTAAAAAACTTTCGCAAATTAAATCAATTTGTCGCATTTCGAGGAAAAATACTCCCATGCTCAACGTGTCTATAGTTCTATACAATCATTCATTTGCTGAAGTCGGACTGTTGGTAAATACAATCCGGCAAGTGAAGTGTGTCGGAGATATTTTTTTGATAGACAATTCACCCATCAGTGCCAACGACTTTGAGCAACTTCCGGCGAATTATATCTTCATCGGAAAAAATGTAGGGTACGGCTCCGCGCACAACATTGCCATCCGAAAAACCATTGAGCAAAACACTCCCTACCATTTAGTAGTTAATCCCGACATCCAATTTGACAGTAAAATTTTGCATGAATTATTGGACTACATGGAGAAAAACACGGATGTAGGACACATTATGCCTAAAGTACTCTATCCCGACGGCGAAATTCAATACTTGTGCAAACTGCTCCCCAAGCCTTCCGATTTATTTTTCAGAAGATTTCTACCCAAAAAATGGACAAATAAACCGAATGAAAAGTTTGAGCTTCGCGAATCCGGTTACGATAAAATAATGGAAGTTCCGTATCTTTCGGGTTGTTTTATGTTATTGCGTACCAAAGCATTGGAAGAAGCAGGTCTGTTTGACGAGCGGTTTTTTCTCTATCCCGAAGACATCGATTTAACTCGTCGTATCCATCAGAAGTACAAGACTATTTTTTACCCCAACGTAAGCATCGTACACCATCATGCACGGCAGTCGTACAAAAGTGCCAAATTTACGCGGATACACCTTCGGAATCTGGCAAAATACTTCAACAAATGGGGCTGGTTTTTTGATACCGAGCGGAAAGAAGTAAACGCAAGAACTTTGAAAAAAATACGTTTAAATGAATAAATCCGTATTAGGATGATTTAAACAAATTCTATGGATTTCTCCACGCAAGACATAAAATACCTACCCGGCGTAGGTCCCAAGCGAGCCGAACTTTTCAACAAAGAACTCGGCATCTACAACGTGGATGACCTGCTCAGACACTATCCTTACCGCTACGTGGATCGAAGCCGATTCTACAAATTACGCGAAATTACTCAAGATATGGCTTTTATTCAGGTAAAAGGACGAATCATGCAATTTGAGAAAGTTGGCGAAGGCAGGAAACAACGTCTGTCAGCCATATTCAGTGATGGAGAAAATGTGATTGAACTGGTTTGGTTTCAAGGTGTCCGCTTCGCATTGGAAAAGTACAGAACCGGTGTTGAATACGTCGTTTTTGGCAAACCATCTTTATTCAACGGACGGTACAACATCCTGCACCCGGAATTGGAAACACCCGACCTGCTTCCACCGCCCGAACAGATGGGATTTCAGCCCTTTTACAACACGTCGGAAAAGATGAAAAGCAATTTTCTCAATTCAAAAGCCATTCAGAAAATTATCTATCCACTACTCCAAAAACTCGAAGCGGGTGTTCCCGAAACCCTGCCTGCAGACATTATCGAGCGTTTTAAGTTGATGAATCTGACCGAATCGCTGATAAATATTCATTTCCCGAAAAACAACGAAGCACTCAACAGAGCCCGGCAACGCTTGAAATTTGAAGAATTATTTTACGTCCAGCTCAATATTCTATTTCAGACCCATTGGCGCGACAATCATTTCAAAGGCTTTATTTTCGCGAAAGTAGGCGATTATTTCAATACTTTTTTCAGCAAACACCTACCCTTTGAATTAACCAATGCCCAGAAAAAGGTAATCAGGGAAATACGTGTGGATTTGGCTTCCGGCAGGCAGATGAACCGCCTACTGCAAGGCGATGTGGGCAGCGGAAAAACGCTGGTCGCTCTCATGGTCATGCTCATCGCGTTGGACAACGGATTTCAGGCTTGCCTGATGGCTCCCACCGAAATACTTGCCAATCAGCATTTTGTTACACTCAGTGAGATGCTTGACGGTATGAATGTGAATATTTCCCTGCTAACGGGCAGTACCAAGAAAAAAGCAAGAGACACTATCCACGAAGCATTGCTGAGTGGCAAAGGACAAATAACCGTAGGCACACATGCGCTGATCGAAGACACGGTGCAATTCAAAAATCTGGGGTTAGTGATTATCGACGAGCAGCACCGCTTCGGAGTAGCCCAACGCTCGAAACTCTGGGGAAAAAACAAGCAACCACCCCACATTCTGGTGATGACAGCTACCCCCATACCCCGTACACTGGCAATGACGCTCTACGGCGACTTAAAAGTATCGGTTATCGATGAACTTCCACCGGGACGGAAACCCATCCAAACCTATCACTATTTTGAATCAAAGCGAAACGCATTACTCGGATTTTTGCGTAAGCAGATTGATTCGGGACGGCAGGTTTATGTGGTCTATCCGCTGATTCAAGAATCCGAAAAAATGGATTTTCGCCATTTGGAAGAAGGGTATGAATTTATGAAAGAAGTTTTTCCGGACAATAAAATCAGCATGGTGCACGGGAAAATGAAGGCGATGGATAAGGACATGGAGATGCAGAAATTTGTCAATGGCGAAACGCAAATCATGGTTGCCACGACCGTCATCGAAGTGGGCGTGAACATTCCGAACGCGTCTGTCATGGTGATTGAGAGTGCCGAGCGGTTTGGGCTTTCGCAGCTTCATCAGTTACGCGGGCGCGTAGGGCGTGGTGCCGACCAATCGTACTGTATATTACTCACCGGTTTCAAACTCTCATCTGACACGCGTAAGCGAATGGAAATAATGGTTCGCACCAACGATGGATTTGAAATATCCGAAGCCGACCTGAAACTGCGTGGTCCGGGCGATTTGGAAGGTACGCAACAAAGCGGTATTCCCTTTGAACTGAAAATAGCCGATTTGGGAAGAGACAGTCAGATGCTGGAAATTGCCCGCAACACCGCCATTGACTTGTTGGAGCAAGACCCGAATTTAACACTGAATTCGCACAATATTCTACGTTTACAATTAAAAAAAATGAAAACAAGCAATGTAAATTGGGGCGTAATTAGTTAAAAAAGATTTTTTTTCTTAATATTTGTATTCTGTTCGTTGTCAATTCATTTGCTTTTTGCTACTTTTGGCACTGTTTAGTCTCAGATTATAAAATTCAATTGATTCATACATGGAAAAAACACTGGTAATCTTAAAACCATCCGCTATACAAAGAGCTTTAGTTGGCGAGGTTATCAAACGTTTTGAACAAAAAGGCTTGCAATTAGCCGGAATAAAAATGATTCAGTTGGATGATACGATTTTGGATGAGCATTATGCTCATTTGGTAAACCGTCCTTTTTTCAAGCGCATCAAAGATTCGATGATGATTACCCCCGTGATAGTTACGTGCTGGATGGGAAAGGATGCTGTACGTGTGGTTCGCTCCATGACCGGTTCTACGAACAGTCGTGACGCAATACCCGGAACATTGAGAGGCGATTTTGCGATGAGTATGCAGGAAAATATCGTTCATACATCGGATTCTGTCGAGAATGCGAAAGAGGAATTGGCGCGATTTTTTAGTGATGATGAAATCTTTGATTACTCAAACGTGATGTTGCCGTTTTTATATGCTAACGATGAAATTTAATTGTAATGCAGTTTAAACATGTATTTCTTACAGCAATAGTAAGCTTATTTGCTCTAAACAACATTCATGCACAGGTAAAAGTAATGGCTGCTCCCGGCAACATGAAAATGGCTGTCAAGAATGTATTCTCCAATACCAATAACGTTCCCGTAGCGGATTCAACCAATATTTACAACGAAATGTTGAATGACGAAACGGATGACTTGATGGAAAACCACCCCGCCGGAGACATCTACGGAGATAGCTGGAGTTCCGAACGAATAAATCCGTATCGGATGCCGGTAAGCAGTCTCCCCGATTCTGTCGTAATCGATTGCTCCGGTTTTGTAATGCCGGTTAGTACCGGTCGCATTTCATCCCGATTCGGACCACGTCGTTATCGTTATCATTACGGTATTGATTTAGCACTTCCTACCGGAAACAAGGTTAGTTCAGTTTTTGACGGAAAAGTTAGGATTATTGATTACGAAGCGGGTGGCTACGGCAATTACGTGGTAGTACGTCATGACAATGGTCTTGAAACTGTTTACGCGCATTTGAGCAACGTTACTTGTAAACTTGACCAGCGCGTTACCGCAGGTCAGGAATTGGGTCTAAGTGGCAATACAGGCCGATCTACCGGTCCGCACTTGCATTTTGAAACTCGTTACGTGGGTAATGCTTTTAATCCTGCAAGTTTGATTAATTTTGAAAGTAAGACCGTTTATGCCACCAACTACACACTGACTAAACGCAAAAACTTCGGTTACCAGCAGGTAAAGGCCAGAACCAGCCAGCTTGCTAAATATTACAAAGTACGCAAAGGTGATAGCCTTAGTAGAATCGCTGCCCGCAACGGAACGACTGTCAATAAATTGAAATCCATTAACGGGTTGAAATCCAGCAGTAAAATCAGAGCGGGACAACGATTGAGAATAAGATAACAGCAGAGATAGTAAAAAGAGTTCAAACCGTCGGTTTGAACTCTTTTTTTTTATGATTTTTACTTCTCCGGTATTAAAAATTACGCCGGATACTTAACCCGATACAAGGCGAAAATTTACCACCATACAGAAATACTCCTGCCATCATTTTCTCGGTTATCGCGTATTCATAGTTCAACATTAACGTAGGTAAAAATTCTATTTTGCTTGAGTGTAAAAAATAATATTTGTTAATGCCGGCATAAGAGTCTTTGGTTGAAGACATAGTCTGAACAGACGCCAATCCTAATCCTCCGCCAATTTTAAGAAAATGCTTTGAATCAGGAACGAAAAATTTTATGATATTTGCTCGAGCATTGAAAGATAGCGATGTGCTACTTAAAAAAGAATCATGATCACTCGACATATTTGGTTCAAATTTTTCTCCATTTTCTTCAACATATATTTCTGTATGAAGGCGATAATCCTTAGCGGATGCTTGTGTTTCATAGTTCATGGCAATTCCTAAGTCTAACCAGTTATACGTTTTGCCATATTCTCCTGATAAGAAAATTCCGGGCTCGTCTCCCAATACTCTAAGGGCTGCACCTCCACTAAATTGGATATAGTGAACTCCCTCTATCGAAAATAGATTAATCGAAATAAGAAGTGCAAAAAAGACTACAGATGTTGATTTCATTCTCTTTGTTTATTAAATGTTACGATATTATTAACTTAGCTCAGCTTATTTTCTCTTGAAAACAAGCTGAGTCCTAAATTTTTCTATAATTCAGAGCTGACGAAGTTATCTGATCTATGCGTTTGCTCCGTTTCCATATGTTTATAATTCGCGATAGACTACACGTTAATCATTCCCGAATTTGACGGTTAGCTTTCCCCCTTTGGGAGCGCTATTCGTTGTAAATTCAAAATCAAGCGGGTCATAATAATTCAGATAAACATATCCTATGGCATCATCATTATTTGTCATAAAACCACCAAATACTTTTGCTGTTGCATTTATCGCTTCTAATGAAGCGCCCAATAGTTCTTGAGTTTTTTCATCCTTAATATATATCTTCGCAAACTTTTGCCCGACAAGGCTTATACTTTGCCAATAGCTCGTAAGATCCATCCTCCAGCCATCCAGTTCGACAAAATAAAAACTAAAGGAATCATACCAAACCTTATCAGATGGTTTCCAATGGTTATAAACAGTTCCCTCTTCGCTATCGACATCATTCCACTTATTATCGGTTCTGCTAGACATATTAATTTGCAAATCTGTGAGTGACACAGTAGTTGTTTCAACCACTCTGAGTACCTTTACAATAAACTCAGGTGCTCCTTTCCACCAAGATTCGATCTTGGAAATGTCACTATATTTTACCTGTTTGATTAACACCTTCGAATCTTGTGAAATATCTCGATACGAATTATAAACGAAATCATAGTTAGGAAGAGAAGTTCCAGAAGGCGTTACTCTAACCAGTTTATATTCGACTTTCTGCCCGGGAATAATGTTTCTGTCAAAATATGAATCTACAGGCATAGGTAAGGTTACAATAGGTTCTCCATAACTTGTTGTGCCGATTTGACGTTTATATATTTTAACGTTCCCATTGTATTCGCCATTTGCGTACAACCATTTCAACGTCACACTGTTCAATGATTCGGGAGTAGCCGAGAAACTAACAGCAGCATTAGCACGATTTATCGATTTGAAAATCTGATTTGAAATATCTGACACATCTGAAGAATTAAAAGCTTGTACATAATAACCATAGGTGGTGTTGTTTGCTATATCTACATCCAAGTAAGTTCTGTTTGTATGATCTGTAATAGACGCAATTTTGGTGTATGGCTCATTATTACTGTTATGTATTATTTTTCTGAAGATATGATAACCGCTTACATCTTGAGAATTTGTATTTGACGGCATTGTCCATGCGAGCGATATGCAACCATTAACCTCATATGCAGTCAAATTAGTTGGAGTCGGAGGTATGCCTGCATCCATCATTTCCGGTAATCTTTCATTCATCCCAATCACAATAACCGCACTCTCGGGAACATCGATGGCATCAATCACTACCATTTCGTTGTCCCCAAATGCAGGTAGATATTTGGTAGTTGTTTCGTTCGCTTCATAAGGTACAAAAACGACCGGCGGAATATAACTTTCGTCTTCCAAATCTGCAATGTGAACAGGTACCGAAATCTGCAATTCGGGGTATTTTTCGGTGAGCTCGTCTATCAAGGATAGCGAGCCTGACGGCGCTTGCTGTCTTGAATCCATTCTTTTTACCGCCGCCATCGCACGCGGGCTCGCCAGCCTGTTGTCGGCATTAAGCTTGCTGTACGCGTCTTCCAGCAGATCGCGCACCGTGAAGTTTGCTTTTACCTTGTCGGGAGTGCTTGCTCCATTGTCCAACTCCCCGTAGGATACCTGCTTGTCGGCTACGCGCGACAACAATACGTCGTAGTCGCCGTCAAACATCTTCAGGGCTTCTTCTTTTACCAATATGCGAAACGAAGCGTTGGTATTGATCGCTTCGTTTACCGCCAGTGCAAAATCACGCAAGTCAAGATTAAACTCGGTTTTGGCATACGTTTCATCCGGATTTTGTTGTACCGGATTTATCACTTCATGTCCATCCTTGGAGCAGGATACTATCACTGCCGCCATTGCTACAATAAAAAGTGCTTTTTTCATACGATT
>JBKEBE010000099.1:0-17937 GCA_047973025.1 Paludibacteraceae bacterium | reverse complement strand
TTTGACAGTTCGGTTCAACGCGGTCAACCGGCTACGTTTGGTGTAACGCAAGTAATTCAGGGATGGGTCGAAGCATTGCAATTGATGCCTGTCGGTTCCAAATGGAAGCTTTTTATCCCTTCCGATTTAGCTTACGGCGCACAGGGTGCCGGACAACACATCGGTCCGCATACGACGTTAATTTTTGAAGTAGAATTATTAGGAATTGAAAAATAAATATTAAACACATGAAAAAATATATTTATGTGGTGCTTGTTGCGGTTTTTGCCATAAGTTGTACAACTTCTAAAAAGGTACAAACAACACCGGTTATGGAAATAAATCCGTTATCGAACGCAGTTGATTCGATGAGTTACGCGCTCGGGGTAAATGTGGGAAGTAGTTTCGCGAACGATTTAAAGAATATTCCCGGTGGGAAAGCAAACACGGATTTACTCATCAAAGGGTTTACTCAAGCACTTAAAGGAGATAGTACTTTACTTTCAAATGAATTTGCACAAACGTATTTTCGAGATTACATGACGGTTGAGCAAAGAAAGGAAAATGAAATAAAAAAGGGCGAAGGCGAAAAATTCTTGGCAGAGAATAAACTGAGAGAAGGAATACAAACCACAGCCAGCGGATTGCAATACATGATTTTACAATCCGGAAACGGTGCAAAACCCGTAGCATCGGACAAAGTGAAAGTTCATTACACCGGAACAACTATTGACGGACACGTTTTTGATAGTTCAGTAGAACGTGGCGAGCCGGTAGAATTTGGATTGAACCAAGTAATAAAAGGATGGGGAGAAGGTGTTCAATTGATGAATGTCGGCTCAAAATATAAACTATTTATCCCTTACGAGTTGGCTTATGGAGACCAAGGCATACCACAAGCCAATATTCCCCCGTTTGCACCACTCATTTTTGATGTGGAGTTGCTTGAAATCGTTCAACCTGAACCTGAACCTGCTCCAATTACCGATGACGTGGAACCCGCAACCGTATCGGAAAAGAAAACGACAAAAAAGAAATAAATTTTTACAACAAATAAAAAAATGAAAAAACAAAATTTTCTATCTGTAGCGCTCATTGCCGCTATTTTAGGATTTGCATCATGTAGCGGTGGCGGTACAGGTGCGAAAGAAGTTACCCTGAAAACTCAGGAAGACAGTTTGAATTATGCACTTGGTATCATCAACGGCGAAGGAATTAAATCATCCTATTTCCAAACCGATTCTACGGCAAAAAATCTCCCTGCTTTTTTGGATGCGGCTGATAAAGCTTTCAATTCTTCGAGTAAAGACGAGATGTTCAACTACGGCAAACAAGTTGGCGGTATGCTAAAACAGCAAAAGAAATCCGGTTTAATGTTTGATTCTACCCTTGTATTTAACGAAGCACTGGTAAAACAAGGACTTGTAAATGGTCTGAAAAGTTTTTCTGAAGGAATGACCGGCGAACAGGCACAAATGTTTTTGCAAACAACTATGCAAAAACGTCAAGAAAGAAATATGCCACAGCAGCCACAACTTCCTGTTGAGACTGCTCCTGCTGATAGTGTGAAATAAAAAATAATTATAAAAATCGAACAAAGATGAAACAGCCATGTAAAAATAACTTTGACACACAAGGGAATGATTAATGGCGTGTTCCATGTGTCCATAATGAAAAAAATAAAAAATAAACACATGAAAAAACAAAATATAATTTTCGCAACAGTGATAACCACTCTGTTCGCGTTAGCAGCCTGTAATGGTGGTGGAGTTTCTACAAAAGTTCCACAATTGAAAACCGAAGCCGATAGCTTGAATTACGCGTTTGGACTGGCTAACGGAAACGATATGAAAATGATGCTGGCACAAGACAGCGATTCCATCGACTATAAAATCAATAAATTCATGACAGGACTCTCAGAAGGCATTGCCGGAAAAGTAGAAGAACACCCGGAATTTGCCGAAGTGGGCGGACAAGTCGGTGGATGGTTAAACCAACAAAAAACAGCCGGACTTTTGGGTGATTCTACCTTGAAACTAAACTATTCTCTGGTTCGTCAAGGACTGATTAACAGTATCAAAGGCGAAAAAACGCAAATGACTTCTGAGCAAGCTCAGGCTTATATCGAACAAGTGATGAAAGCCCGCCAAGAAGAGAAGATGAAAGAAAAATACGGTGCCAACAAAGAAGCCGGAGAAAAATATTTAGCCGAAAACGCGAAGAAAACCGGTATCGTAACTACTGCCAGCGGACTTCAATATGAAGTTATCAAACAAGGAGCAGGCGCGAAACCAACCGCAGAAGATAAAGTAAAAGTACACTACGAAGGTAAATTAATCAACGATTCAATCTTCGACAGTTCTATAAAAAGGGGCGAACCAACCGAGTTTTTTGTAAATCAGGTTATACCCGGATGGACAGAAGGACTTCAATTGATGCCGGTCGGTTCGAAATACCGTTTCTACATTCCACAAGGATTAGCATACGGTGCTAATGAGAATAATCCACAAATTCCACCGTTTTCAACGCTGGTTTTTGACGTGGAATTAATCGACGTGGTTAAATAAAAACCGGACATATCGTCTAAAAAAAATAGAAAGGGGCAAACCGCAAAGTTTGTCCCTTTTTTGTGTTCTAATTGTTAATTTATTGTTAATGTTTGTAAACAGACACACGTAATCGGGATTACAATCATCTTATTAATAAACCTTCAAAATTAATTCTATGCAAACAGGTAGTAAAATTCTCTTTGTCGTTGCGGTAATTTTCTTGACAAGACTATTGAGCAGTTGTGATAATCGAGCGTATGAAACACAAAAGATATACTACGATTTTGACAGCTTGACGGTGCAAAATTTGAATAATTCGGGAGAGTATTGGCGACTAAGCACCACCGATGAGATGGATAGCGAAACGGTTGCTTTTAGATTGAATCTCTTGTCCAAAGATTTAGTAAAATCGGGCTATCAATACGCTAAAAATCATAAGCAGGAATCTGTTATGGGATTCATGGCAACTACCGCGAGATCACCCGTCCTGCCCATAATGATTGCCAATCAGACGATTAAAAAAATTACGATTATCGCTCTGAGAGATATTTCGGAAGAGATTAAAAGCGGCACCGATGTAACCGGTCTATTTTTGTTAGGTTCCGGGTGGGATTTATACTCCCCAATAGATACTGTTTATGACAACCCGATTTCGAGTTACGCAGCGCACTCCAATTCTCTCAATTTTATACTGAAAGAACCGGTAAAAACGGCTGAAATTAAATTCAGGTTTATTGTAGAACTCTCTGATAATACCATTCTGTCTGTAGAAACAAATCTTATCAAAATCAATCTCTTATGAAAAAGTTTCTAATCATTGCTCTCGGGTTTCATCTGACGTTTTTCCCCGTTTCCATCGGACAAATTGTGAAGGGTATCCGGTTGTCATCCACCATCGGATTCAATCATTATTCCGCAACGTCCACGTCAGAAGCCGAACATCCCGATATGATGAATTACTACATGTATTTAGAAGACATCTATCTCAATATCGCACTATACGCAGAACTGAAAAATAATTGGACTGTAGGACTGAGTACAGACATTGGATCGGAATTGAAACCGGTTAATTTTTCGGCAAAAATTTATCAAATGCCCTTTCGGTATCTCGGATTTTTAGCCGGCTACAAGTACGATAGGTATTACGTTAACGGTATCGATTCGTATCGTAAAGAGAAAGACACAGAATATTATATCCTAAACAGTAACTTCGTTCAGTCAAAACTCAATTCCCACGATATTTTCGCAGGCGCGTTCATCCCGTTAGCATATGGTCGATTGAATACTCGATTGGAAGTGTCAGGTGGATACAATTTAAATTCGGAAACTAATTTCGTTTGGCTTGAGAAGCAAAAAAATACGAATGAGATGCGTATGTTTGAATACAATGTTGTGCCGAATTCATCCTGGTTTTTTAATCCCAATCTCGAAGTGGGTTTTGATGTTTTTAAATCTCAAAAAATAACGTTTGGTTTACTTGGGAATGTGAATTTTCACTTCGAGAAAAAATCAATAGATTACGAACGAACTTTCTATGAATGGACGTATGATAATCCGGAAGTACGTAAAATAACAGGTACGACTCATTCCGTTCGACACTTGAAGTGGGATGTGGGGGTGTATTTCAAATTTTAGTACTATGCAGTTTACCCCATATTCTCTAACATACTACTACCAGCTCAATGCCCATCTTACAGAAGGCATTATCGGTATAATACTTAACTGCTTCCATTCACCATTTTCATAGAAATAAGTATATGGATTATGTCGATTTAAGACGTTGAAAACGGAAAATATAAATTCATTGGTTACCTTTTTGCCGGTTCGTTTCAGCGTATAAGCCACGTCTATCCTGAAATAATCTTTCAACCGAATACTGTTTTTATCCGACATGAGTTGCCGATCATATATGTTATCGTAGAATTCGGTAGGAAATAGCATACCCGGTGATAGATATTCCCAATACGGAGGTGCCTCGCCTTGATATGTGCTGATGGGTAAAGTAGCCCTATTTCCGGACGAATACGCCAGTACACTATTTATTATGTGCTCTATGCGCTTCCCTTTGCGATTGGTATATTCGGATGCCGTAAATTTAGTTTGAAGGTTCAGAATGTGCCTTCGGTCAAATTTGAAAGGAAAAGGTTTTCCGTCGTTCACATTGGGATACGTGCGGTCTGTCTTGGAGAGCGTATAAGCCAGTGTAGAGCCAAAGCGACTCCCCTGCAATGATCCGGACATTTCCAAGCCATAGGATGTGCCACGTCCCGTGTCTATTTCTTCTTCCCAAGAACTACTCTCAAATCCAAAAGCGTTGATGGCGTTGATATAGGTTACGATATTTTTCATGTCGCGATAATAACCGCCCAACGAAATGCGCAACGTCCTGTCGGACATATCTCTTTTCCAGAATAATCCGGAGTAATACTGGTAAGTAAGTTCGGCCGGAAACATTTCGGAACTCGGCGTCATTATGTTGAGCGACCAGCCGGTGGGCAATCCTTCAAGCACGTGATAGTACTGGTTCATGCGATCAAAAGCCAGTTCGATTCCCCAATCGTCATTCAAAAACAAGTGATTCAAGACATGAACATCGTAGTTGGAGTAGGTGTCTGCTTCTGTTTTCTGGTGCGTGTACCGATACCCCAAACGCAGATTTATATATTTGTTTTGATTGTAATTGGCTTCGGCGAAAAAAGACAATAGATTATTCGGATTTTCTTGTATATGGTTCACATCACTTGAAGCAATGACGTATTTTTCGTTCCCGGGTTTGAAAAGTTGATTTTGGTATGAAATTCCGGCATTCAACGCGAATTTATTGGAAAAAATAGAATTGATTTTTGCATTCATTTCCCATTCATCCAATCCGGAACTTACTCCTAATTGTGACTGTATGTCATTACCTTTGTCGTATATTACTTCTTTTTGTGCCGAATAAGCCTGCGTATAATGGGTAAAGACGTTTAACTTTAATTTATTGCTTATCGCGTATTTCCATCCTAATTTGCCGGCAGTTGAGTGCCAATTTTGTGCGAACTCTCTTCGATTTTGCGTATCATCTATATAGTCGTTTGTTTTGAAAAACATAGCTTCCACCGCATGTTTTTCCGAAATTTTATAATCAATGGTTGATATGATGTCAAAAATTTGGATATTCATTTTTTCGTCGGAGGTATAGAACCAATTAATCAAGTAAGGTGCAAAGGACGTTCGTCCGGATACCTGCACGGATAGTTTGTTCTTTATCAGCGGTACGGATGCGTAAATACCACTCAAATAAGGTGATAGCGAAAGTTTTCCGTCGAACTTAGCACCGAATTTTCGCTTCACTGAAATGTCTAAAAGCGATGAAGACAAGTTTCCTTGAGCTGCCGGAAGTCCGCCCATGTAAAAGGTAGTTTCATCGGTCATTTCGGCCGGAAAAACCGAAAACATACCCATTAAATGAGATGAAACATACATGGGAATGTCATTGAAACGAATTCCGCTACTACCGTTGTTTCCGCCACGCACGAATAATCCCAGTGAACTTTCGATGCCTTGTGAAACTCCGGGCAAACTGGAAATATGCCTCAAAACGTCCGGTTCACCGATTACGGAAATACTCGAACCGGCTTGTAGGGCGTTGTAGCGGTAGGAGCTACCCTTATTGGTCGGGCTGAAAGCCGAGTAAACCGTTACTTCGCCAAGTTGAATGGATTTAGCGGTCAGGTAAATGGTGTTGTGTACCACCTGGGAAAGGGCAACGATTTTGGTTTCGTAGCCGATGTGGGAAATGCTCACGGTTACATCCTTTTTTTCCGGGTAGAATTTTCCGTCTGTTGACGTTAGATGATGTGTTTTTCGTTTCCCGTCAACATATGATATCGTGCAATCGCTTACCGGATTCAACGTTATCGCGTCTTTCACAATATACAGAGTCAATGATTCCTGTGCCGGAACCTTTACGGATACGATAAGTCCCAAAACCGATATCGTGATTATTTTTTTCAATCGATTCATCAGTCGCGCCCCATGTCGGGATTGTAGTTAAACATCCTATCGTAATAGGCTCCAAAAATACCCAATCCGTTTTCTACGTTGGTATAGATTTCACTCTCGTCAAGCCATCGCGACGGATCGTTAAAAGACTTATAAACCAGCATTTTGGATATGCCGGATTTCAAGTAGTGATCATACTCGTCAGATACGGCACGAAATACAACGACACTACTGTACAATTCTTCCAGAAAAAATCGGTCAGTATCGGCATCGGGGAGCATTCGCAAGTAAACAAAATATTTTTTGGTCGTTCCGGAAAATTTGTCTGCAGATTCCGAATTAAAGTCATCAACTTTCGGATAATCCGTGCCGATACTTTGATATAATCTAAATGTAGGTTCAATGACAATCGGAATCATAACCGTATCTTGCTTTTTTTGAAATGCAAAGGCCCAGAATACCCGCGGATTGACTAATTCGATACTGTCCTTTTGATAGAATTTTTTATACTTGTTGTCAAGCTCTCTCAGTCGGCTAATGTATACAGGGGATGGAAATACAGTGGTAGCCGTAATGAGTTCTTTGCCGGGTATTTCTATGTTGAGCGAATAGTTTTGTCTGAATCTTGCCCTAAAATTTAATTTCCATTCGGCATATCCGGTTTTTTGGAATTCTCCAATCGGAATGTCGTTCTCTAAAAGTGTTATTTTGGCTTGTGTTACCTCTTCGTAATAATTCTCGCCCAGCGGACTCGTATAGTTTAGCGTTAGTTTTTGCACCGTATCGCGTGTCAACAAGCAGTTAACCACCACTCTTTTGTCTTCGTACCGACTGAAGTCGATTGTTTCGACACAGCCGGACAAAAACAACGCTACAAGCACAATCGGATACAGGATGTGTTTCTTCATAGCTTTGTGTTTTAATGCTTCTTTACGGCGTAAGCGTTATTGGTTTCGTTGTCCCTGAAATGGTTTTTTCACCTTCTAAGGTCAGCACTACGGTAAACTCTGCCGTAACCGACTCTGAGATTGACATCCGTTCTTTGAATTGTAGATACATGGCAGCCGGAGCCATCGGCGAGTAGGACAGGTATTGGGCGATGCCGATGCCGGTAGTCTTTCCGGTAACCATCTGCTTATTGGACGAAATAATAAAATCATGATAATTGGGGTAAGACTCAATCACAAAATAATCATTGAGCGTACTGCCGGCTTTGATGCCAAATAAATCTTGCGAACAGGTGATGTGCAGATCGGTCAGGGACGTAAGGCGGTAATCGATGAATTCGGCAAGTGGACCACCTATCACATCCGGATCTGTGTTTCTGTCGGATATTTTTTGGGTGTACGTGTGTTTTTTGGTCAGATACGCTCTCAGCCGGTTTTCTATCAATGTGTCCGGTTTGTCTGTCATCTCGAGTTTTCTGCTTAATAACATATAAGGGCAGCTGGATAATGGATCATAGTTATCAGATGAAAGATAGTCTTGGTAATAGGTTTTAATCAGTATGATATCCGAGATACCTACATTACACGTATTGAACCCCAGTATGTATTCCGATAATTTCACACCGGAGTTGCTTTTCAACACGGACAGGCTGACGCCTGAATGTTTGCCAAACGTAATAATTTCTTTGCGCAGATTATCTGCCCACATGAAATTACTTTGGCGAGACAACAGATCAAAACGTGGAGTAACCTGTATCTCGTCGTCAGTGCAACTGAATAGCGCGGACAGCAAAACGATAAAAAGCATTTTTTTTATTTTCATCTGTTTAAAATTTTAATTTTTACATTTAGGTCAGATGCCTGTCTGCAACAGGCAGAGAACACGCCATTAATCATCCCCTTGAGTGTCAAGTTTAGTTTACATGGCTGTTTCATAGTATTTAGTATGGTTGTTAATAAAAAGTTCAATCCCATGCAAGCCCGGTGTCAATGGGATTGGACTAAGTTACAAAAAATATTGGTTACATTTTACGGATGTTGTAGTAGATTGTTGGTATATACTGATAGATGTCAGTGCCATTCGGACTAAATGACGATACACACGGGGAGTATTCTTTATGATTATATAGACCATCCGCACCCCAATTCATGACGATATTGCTTGTCGTATAGGGGTATATTTCTATGTCATACCGATCGGGATATATTCCCCGGTTGGTCGCCTCTATATATGGGACGACTTCATCATACTCCGCGTTCAAGTCATCTAAAGTAGTGGTAGTAGAGATAACCTGTGGCTCCTGATCGGATTCGGATGTGTTAGAATTACCTCGGACAACAGCCAATTCCCAAACGTATTCGTATCCTATCCTCCGGGTATTGTCAACAATTCCATCTATAATCCACGCGTGTCCATCCTTGTAATGTGTTTGTTCCCAAAACCACCAGCCGGTTGTAGAAGCGGTCATCATCGCCGAAATCATTACCGGCATTCCATTTCTTAAATTGTTCAGTACATCCGTGGAGTTATAGTCTTTCTCATCGAACATAAGCCCATAGCTCTGAAACGCGGAAAGGCTTAAAGAACTGCTACTTCCATTGACTGCATATTTCATATTTACGCGGTTTCCCACATCCGCCATTAAGTCTGCAACATAACTTGTGTTTGGGTCGTCCTCCTGATATTCCAACGGCATCTGATCCCAACGGGGCGAATTTTCCTGGTAATTTCCACGATAAAAACTTACACTGTAGTTGGTTTCATCGTAAATTTGTCCGGTGGAATAGACGGTGTGGTACAATCCGCTCGGAACACCCAGTTTGTAATGCGTAAAGTAAAGCATCTGTGCTATCGCAACTGCTACACAACCGGTTGGCGGTTGAGTGTTGCTGTTTAATTTATAAGACCATACTTGCGGAAGATTTGTATTCCAAGGTTCGCGTTGCCCCCATTCAGTACGAGTATAGGGACCGACATAATTTTTTAAATTGCTAACTAAATGGCTGGATATTAATCTTTTGCATAGATACGTCTCCTCGAGTGGAACGAAATTGATGGTAGGTGGCTCTTTAGGCTTACTTGATAAGGCTTTTTGCACGTTTGACGCTTTTTCTGCTTTTATCCAAAAGTTAAAATCCTTATTTTCGGTAAGGCTCTTTTCGTCAATTGGCAGGTTCTTCTTTTTAAGCTCAAGAATTCCATTTGCCGCTTCATTAAACCAAATAGCGGAACCCGCACTACTGATTTCAGAATTAAATGATCCTTTCTCTGAACTTCCCAAAACAGGAACAGCCCGTTTGTCTCCGGAAAGAACCGCCCAGCCATCGGTGTAGCTTACGATAAACATGACAGTATCCTTGTTGCCATACACAATGGGTTCAATTTTTGTAATCTCTTTCTTTGAAATCAGTTTTGCCACGTAATTGGCAGTTTTCAAACTAACATGGTATTTGTCTTTCTCTGTTTTTTTGACTTGTTCCTTTTCGTTTGATACGAGGAGTAAATCTTCTTGAATGTCAATCTGCTGACAACCAACAATAAGCATAATCGCAATGACCCCTAATACGCATAGATTTTTTTTCATAATGGTTAGTATTTAAGATTAAATTTTAACCATAAAGAAATAAAGAAATAAAGAAATAAAGAAATAAAGAAATAAATATTAACTAAAATAAGTATTTTTTAAATTAAAAAACATATTTCTTTGCTGACAAAATTAGCCTTTGTCTCGAGAACAGACGTGCCGGAATGAATATTTGTTCCGAGTATTGTAGCCCTATTTTAGCCGCCACAAAAGCGGAACCCCATAGTAGTACGCAAGTCGTGATTACTCTTAGAACCGGTTGGATTCATTGAGTCGGATTCTCCCATTTCAGCTACTGAATGTTGGAATCATTTTTTTGAAATTTGATGAATAAACACTTTGTGTCGTCGTATTACAATTAAAAGATACGCAGAAATACCAATATTTGCCAGAAAATTATAATAGAACCATACAGATTTTATACTACTTAAAAATATTTATAAAATAAAATTAAATATTGTTATTTTTTGTTTTTTTGTTATTTTGTTTTTTTGTTTTTTTGTGATAAAATTAAATGAATTATTAACTTTATAATTTTTATCACATGAAAAAATTTTTTTATTTGTTTCTGATTGTTGGTCTAATTAGTTGTTCCGGCAATGAAGATATTACAGAAGATTTACGAATATCTTCCGCTTCCGAATACCAAGAATTAGCCCGACCTCTCGTAGAAGAATTAAATTCGTTAGTCAGTACGCCATCATCTTCATCCGGTGCAATGGAGCGAATTTACTCCGGTGATAACTCTGCTCAATCGAACGAATACAAAGAGTTGATTAAACTATCCCACTCATTTTTATTGAATCTTGGTATTGACATAGAGGAAGACGGTGAATTCGCTTCATTGATTGAAAATGATCATCGAATAATATTAATGGCTATCGTGTTAAGTAATATTGAAATCTCAGAATCCGACGTTTCCGGCAGGAACAACGACACGCGTACACTATCGAAAATACCTTCAATCCAAAAAGGGACCGGAGTAGGTAATTGTCTGCTGGAAGCTGTTGGTATTAACGCATTAGTTAACGGGGCTGCAAAAAAAGTTATAGCAAAGAAGTTACTGTCCAGAATTGTTCCTTATGCGGGATGGGCTATTGCAGCGATTGATTTCGCTGACTGTATGTGGTAATTGTTGATACCAAATAAAATTCATTATGGAAATAAAACATCTTATCATTTCGATACTTTTTATTTTGTATTCTTTGTTTTTAGGTTACGAAACTTATAAAGAATACAAAGAGAGCGGAAATTCCTATAAAGTAAAATACAATCTGCTTTTAATAGTCGTGTTACTCGCAGTTGTCGTAAATAACTTTTAGTTTTCAACTTTCACAAGGATGTTAAATTATTTTTCCCAATTCGAATGTATTCGGGATGGGAAAAATAATTTTGTGTGCCATCGTAAGAATCGCTTAAGATTTCTTCTTTTTCCTGAAAGGGAGTTCATTTAACGGTAAATCTTTTCGGATAACGACACCGACAAATATTCCCAAAAGAACCGTTTTTATCGCTATATTTAGGGCATCGTAAGGTGTTTTGTTATATATACTGACAACTAATAGACCAATTGCCAGCAGCATGTAAAATCCGATTTTTTTAAGGTTGTAATTTATCGGCATAAATTTCTGCCCGGAGAAGTAGGACAGCAGCATGATGACAAAAAATCCCGCGAATGACGACCACACCGAAGCCCAATAGCTGAATTTGGGGACAAAAAGTATATTGCCAATCAAAATAACCATGGTACCAATAACCGAGAACCACGCTCCGTAGTGGTTTTTATCCGTCAGTTTGTACCAGATAGACAGGTTGAAGAATATGCCTTGAAAAATATACGAAAACATGATTATCGGCAATATCCCGAGTCCTATCCAATATCTCGGCGCAATAAAATATTTGATGACATCAATATACATCGTTACTCCCAAGAAAATCAGCAAAGCGAAAATCACGTAATACTTCATCGCCATCGAATAGGCGGTTTTGCTGTCGGAATCCTTGTTTTTAGCAAAAACGTATGGCTCATAAGCGTAACGGAACGCCTGTGTAAACATCATGATAATCATTGCTATTTTTCCCACAGCACCGTAGATTCCTAATTGAGACAAAGCGTCATCTCGCAAAAACGGGAACAAAATCTTATCCAAATTTTGATTGGCAATGCCGGCAATTCCCAGAAATAAAAGTGGATACGAATAATTTAGTATTTGTTTCAGCAGTTGCTTGTCAAATTCAAATCTACCTTGCAAAATTGTCGGAATCAAAAACAGGGTTTGAATGGTCGTAGCCAATAAGTTAGAAATAAAAATATAACCGACCCCATACCCGGGATTGTAAAACCATGAAATGGTATCAGGTGCCACCTTCATCAGCCGGGGACAAACGATCAAGAAGAAAAGATTAAAAAGGATATTAAGTCCGATGTAGAGCAGTTTCAGTCCGGCAAAAGCGATGGGACGCTTTTGGAATCGCAAATAAGCAAAGGGAATGGATGCGAAAGCGTCTATTGCTACGATGACACCGAGCATCCAGATAAATTCCGACGTGTTTTCATATCCCAAAAAGTTGGCAATCGGTTGATGGAAGAATACAATCGAAACGACGAAAAGCAATGAAGTTACTGCCAGCGAAATCATCGTATTGCCGTATGTTTTTTTTGCGTTTTGCGGATCTTTATTGGCAAAGCGAAAGAAACCGGTTTCCATTCCGTAAGTAAGAATGACCAATAAAATGGCAGTCCAAGCGAAGAGATTGGTTACGATACCGTACTCCGCCGGATTGGCAAGCTTGTAGGTGTAAAGCGGAACAAGCAGCCAGTTGATAAACTTACCAACAATACTACTCAATCCATAAATGGCGGTATCCTTCGCCAATGATTTCATTTCTTTTGCCATAAAAATAAATTCTCGAACGAGATTTGAAATGAGAGTAAAAAAAATTTAACCGGTAAAAAACGTGTAAATTAAATTTTGGATGGTTAGAAAAGGCTCCCCATTTCACCGTTCATTTTTACTTTCCCAAGGTGTTTATATGCCAGTTCGGTTACTTCACGTCCGCGTGGTGTGCGTTTCAGAAAACCTTCTTTTATCAAAAAAGGCTCATATACTTCTTCCAGCGTACCCGGGTCTTCGCTCAAAGCTGTGGCAATAGTCGATAAACCAACAGGACCGCCTTGGAATTTGTCGATAATCGTGTTCAATATTTTATTATCCACTTCATCAAGTCCGTGCTTGTCGATATTGAGTGCTTCGAGCGCGTATTCCGCTATCGGTAAATCGATTTTTCCGCTTCCTTTCACTTGCGCGAAGTCTCGCACACGACGAAGTAGCGCGTTAGCGATACGCGGCGTGCCACGACTGCGTCCGGCGATTTCCGATGATGCCCGATGATCAATCGGTACATGTAGCAATTTGGCAGAACGTTCGATGATTTCGGTAATTATTTTCGTGTCGTAGTATTCAAAATGGCAGTTAATCCCAAATCGGGCTCGCAGTGGCGAAGTTAGTAAACCGCTTCGTGTGGTGGCACCGATGAGCGTAAACGGATTCAAATCCAACTGAATAGATCGTGCGCTGGGACCTTTGTCAATCATGATGTCTATTCGGTAGTCTTCCATGGCTGAATAAAGGTACTCTTCCACAATAGGACTCAATCGGTGAATTTCATCGATGAAAAGGACATCATTTGGTTCCAAACTGGTCAGCAGACCGGCTAAATCTCCGGGCTTGTCCAGCACCGGTCCGGAAGTAATTTTGAATCCTACGCTTAGCTCGTTGGCAATGATGTTCGAGAGCGTAGTTTTCCCCAACCCGGGAGGCCCGTGCAGAAGGACATGATCCAGACTTTCGGTACGCATACGCGCCGCTGTAACGAAAATTTTTAGGTTTTCAACGATTTTTCCCTGTCCTTTGAAATCCTGAAATGAAAGCGGTCGAAGTGCGTTTTCAAATTCCTTCTCGGTATTCTTGTTGTTTCGTATGTCAAAATCTTCTTCCATATTTTTTTTGTAGCACAAAGAAACGTATTCTTTGTGCTCACACGTCAAAAATTTGATTTTTTTAGCTAACTGTTTTCTTCAGCCTATTTCTTTTACGACATTTCCAACATCCGTAAAATAGGTCTAACCGCTTTTTTCCGTAATTTTTCATCAATCAAAATCTCCGGTTTTTCATCGCGCAGACACAGGTAGAGTTTCTCCATCGTATTTTTACGCATGTACACGCACTCGTTGCAGTGGCAGGTTTGCCCTTCGATCTCGGGAGGAACGGGAATGAATATTTTATCCGGATTGAGTTTTTCCATCTGGTGGATAATGCCGCTTTCAGTTACCACTAAAAATTTTTGGGTTGCCGACTTACCTACGTAATTGAGTAAACCTTGTGTAGAGCCGATGAAATCTGCCATTTTCAGTATTACCGATTTACACTCCGGATGCGCGATGATTTCCGCATCCGGATTTTCATCTTTCAATGCTAACAGTCTTTCTACCGAAAATTGCTCATGTACATGACACGCCCCATCCCACAGTAACATATTACGTCCTGTTACACTATTGATGTAATCGCCCAAATTCCGATCCGGTCCAAAAATAATTTTTTCGTCTGTGGGCAGTTGGTCAATTATTTTTTTAGAATTGGTAGAAGTTACCACAATATCCGTCAAGGCTTTTACCGCGGCTGTAGTATTCACATAACTTACCACTGTATGGTCGGGATGCGCATTGACAAACTGTTCAAACTCATCTGCCGGACAGCTGTCAGCCAACGAGCATCCCGCTTCCAAATCGGGAATCAGCACCTTTTTATCGGGCGAAAGAATTTTTGCCGTTTCACCCATGAAATGAACGCCACAGAGTACGATAATATCCGCATCGGTTTTAGCCGCCCACTGCGCCAAAGCCAAACTATCGCCTACCACATCGGCAATGTCTTGAATATCGCCGGTTTGATAGTAGTGAGCCATGATTACGGCGTTTTTTTCTTTTTTGAGCCGATTTATTTCTTCTATTAAATTTTCTTTTTCCATTTTCAAAACTACTATATTATAATATTTTTTAAATTTTAAAACTTATATGGTAATAATAATAGCCTGTTGATACGGTTAATATATTTTTACCTTAAAATTTGGATATATCGTTATTAAAATTTCAAATGTATGTTATAAACATTTTTTTTAGAAAAAGGTTTTAAAAATAAGCCCATTATAAACTTTATAAACACACTGTTCATAGAATTTTACTTTATAAATTTTTCTCAAATTTTCACGTTACTTGTTTGATAAAGGGTTAAAAATTGAGTAAAAATTTTAGGCTAACTTATTTGCTTTTTCAAAATAGGAGAATACATAAAATTTTTTTTGGATAAACCAAATGAAGTTATTGTTTTTCTTTCCCTTATTATTCAAGAGTTTTCAACAAGGTTTCAAGAACTAATGAAGATAAGGTTTAAACGTAATTTTACGAATACACCATATTAATTATTTTCAAACGAAGACTATTTGGTAATAAATTACTTAGCACACAAATGGCTTTATATTGAAATCCGGGTATAACGCGTGATTTCATTTTTTTTCTTTCAACCTGCGTTACGATGGCTTTCGCTATTACTTCGGGTTTCATACCGTTTTGTTCATCCTTTTCCATTTTTTCCACTCCGGTTTTCATTCGTTGCAAATAAGCCGATTTTTCATCTTGCGATGCTTCGGTGTATTTTCTGGCTGAAGTAAAATCCGTTTTCGTATCGCCGGGAAGTATGGTTGAACATTGGATGCCGAAAGGCTTAACTTCCATGGATAAGGCTTCGACGAAAATTTGCAACGCCGATTTTCCCGCACTGTAAAACGCTTGGAAAGGAATCGGAATAACGGCGGCAACGGATGTTACGACAATAATTTTACCACTTCTCTGCTTGCGAAATTGTGGTAAGCAAGCCCTAATAGTTTTCACGGCACCAAAAAAATTGGTTTCGAGCTGGTAACGCGCTTCTTCAGCATTCGTATCTTCTATGGCTCCCGCAAGTCCGTTTCCGGCATTGCAAATTACGGAAAAAAGTTCGCCATTTTCTTCGACAATCCGATTAACAACTTCTTGTAGGCGTTTTTCATCGTTTACATCCAATTGCACCGGAATTATTTCTCCACCGGATTCAGATTGCAGCACATTACCGCTCCCGCGTCTTGAGCATGCGTAAACCTTATATCCTTTTTCTTGAAGCATAGTAGCGGTTGCCAATCCGATACCGGCACTCCCGCCAGTGAGCAGAATAGCTTTTTTTGAATTATGATTATCCAAAGTTGCCATGGTGTAAATTAAATTTATTTAGGACAAAAATACTTATTTTCAATCGAATAATCGGTATTGAATCTAAATTTAGGTACAAAATTTGCGTTATTTGAATACTGAAATGATAAAACATACAACAATGAAAAAGACAATTTTTATACTGATGCTGACATCGGTCATGTTGGTTTCAGTTTCTTGCAGTACGCAACAATCTGCCGTACAGCAGGAAGAAGAAAGAAGGACGTTGGTTGAAAATGTAGAGAATGGCAGATTTACGTTCAACGCGAATTATGTCATTCCGATGGGAAATTTTAAGTCCCAATATCTGACCGGTTCTTATCAAGTAAAAGTAACGCGCGATACGGTTTATTCGCACCTACCCTATTTCGGTGTGGCTTACGAAGCACCTTGGAATCCATCCGAATCGCCTTTGGTTTTCAACAGTACTGATTTTACGTATTCTTACGAGCAAGGAAAACGCTCCGGAAGTTGGATAGTAAACGTAGAAATGAAAGATAGGATTCGCCCGATTAACTATATTTTTACCATTTGGGAAAACGGTAGTGCCGATTTGGTCGTTTGGGATTCGTCCAGACAGTCTATTTCTTTTCGGGGAGAGATTGAAAATACTTCTTCAAAAGGAAAGTAAATATGAGTGTGGCATTATAGTTCCAATCCATTCAACACATCAACATAAATCTGTATTGCTTCTGTAATTTCGTTTGTTTCGATAAATTCATCGGCGGTGTGTGAGCGTTGGGATTTTCCGGGTCCTATTTTTACACTCGGGAAAGGCATCAGTGCTTGGTCGGATAGCGTAGGCGATCCAAAAACTTCAATACCGAGTTCGTGAGCTTTAGTCAAGATAGGATGATTTTGGGGCGTTGCAGACGAATTTAATCGGGTGGAACGTGCCGTGGCTTCAAACAAAGGATTTCCGTTGATCAGCGCTAAGATTTCTTCATTGCTATACAATTCGTTTGTGCGAACATCGACTACAAAATTACAAAGGTCAGGTACAACATTGTGTTGAGTACCGGATTGAATTTGGGTAACGGTCATCTTTACTTCGCCCAAAAATTCTGAGACTTTTTCAAACCGATACTTCTGAAACCACTCAATAGCCGGCATCGCTTTGTAAATGGCATTTTCGCCTTCGTTTCGAGCGGCGTGTCCCGATTTTCCTTTTACGGTGCAGTCAAGTACCATCAACCCTTTTTCGGCTACCGCGAAACGCATTTCGGTGGGTTCGCCCACTACGGCAAAATCAATTTTGGGAAGCTCTTTCAGCAGGCTTTCAATCCCGTTTTTACCGGAGATTTCTTCTTCGGCAGTAGCCGCGTAAATTAGGTTGTAGGATTGATTTTGGGCGGAAAGCAAAAAGAAAGTTTGCAATAAGCTGACCACCGAGGCACCGGCATCGTTGCTACCCAATCCAAATATTTTGTTATCCTCTTCCGTAGGTGTAAACGGGTCTCGTGTCCAACCGTAAACGGGTTTCACGGTGTCGATGTGCGAGTTGAGTAGGATCGTAGGACGGCTTCCGTCGTAGCCACTGGCGATGGTCCAAACGTTGTTGCCCATTCGGGAAGCGGTATATCCGTTTTCGG
>JBKEBE010000104.1:0-13102 GCA_047973025.1 Paludibacteraceae bacterium | reverse complement strand
TAGTTTATCAAACGGGTTGATGGCATACGGCGGCTCGTCATTATCGTCGGAAGGCGGGACAGGAGGAAGTGTATCGGGCTTATCTTCGGTACCCGTCGCAGCTCCGTTTGGTGTTCCAAGAACCAATACCAATGGTGTAATCTTAGTCGATCCGATGCCGGATACAACGACCATGAACAAGATCCCGGTTGGGGAATCTACTTGGCTATTGTTGCTACTGGCAGGGCTTTATGCCGGATACAGAAGGCGAAAATAGAACAATGAAATTTTCGTAAGTGAAGAAATTTTGTCGCTCACGTGTGTAAATTTAACGTTGCCCGTGCGCATTTAAAAACGCCGCTACCGAAGATTTGTAATCGGTGGGTTGCCGTTGCTGTCGCGCGATTGCATCGCGTGGTAACCAAGTAAGACTGTTTTGCTACACGTTACAAACGTGAGGGAGCGGAGGGAAGTAAAGGGGAGAAAAGCAGCAATCAAAATCCGAGTGCCATGAAACTAATAACAGATTTTGACAAACATTTTCCGAGCGAAGCAGTCTGCATGGAGAAATTCAAAGACTTTCGCCTTCAATCCGGTATCGTATGTCCCAAATGTGGTCATAAGGAGCATCGTTGGTTCCCTGCCGTTTATCACTTCGAATGTAAGGCTTGCCGTCATCGCCTCTCTCTACGTTCGGGAACCATCATGCAAGGCTCTAAACTTCCTTTCTTGTATTGGTTCAAGGCCATGCACCTGATGACATCTCCCTATGAGTATTTTTCGCCATTCGAAATCCAACAACAATTGGGACACAGGCGCTATCAACCTATTTTGGAGATGTGCGATAAGATTCGTAATGTAATGGGACTACGCGCTGCCGCTTATACCTTGTCCGGTATGGCAGAACTTGATAAAGGTTCCTTCTGCTCCTCCGAACAAGCCGAATCCGCAAAAAAAAAGCTCAATACTCCCCACCGATTTACTATCGGTGGATTGCCCGGCAAGCGCAAAAAAGTCATATAAAATTGGTACGGATTACAAATCCGCACCGACGGGGGAAATCTGCCTGTAAGGTCAGTATAAACCAGTTAATCTTACCTTTCCTTGTGTTGTTGTTTTTTTTATTTTCTTTGGCAATAGTGCTAACTAACAATAAACTACGACTATCCCAAATTCTGATTAATTCTGATTCCGAAATTTTATGGATACCTGTTGATGGATTGCCAATTATAAAGTTAGAACCATCGTATAGATAGCATACGATGTAATGCTCATAACGTTTATTTACAATAACAGGAAGAATACATGGCAAATTTATCTTTTTTAGGTGTTCAATATCTGTTTCATATCCTTCCGCTTCAAACCCCAATGATTTAGCTGCTTGATATAAACCAAGTAATGATGTACCGTAAATTGTAGAACCACTTAAAATTGAAATTTGCTCTTGACTAACAGATTTGCCGTAATAGTTGCATATAGAAGATAAGCAAGCTGGTCCACACCCGTTCTCGTTAGTCTGTAGTACGAAACTTTTTTTAATTTTTTTTTGAGTCATTCGAGTTTTCGTATTTCAGATTTCAGTCTTGTCGATTTACCAATCTATTCATTACTCAGAAACAGGAATCTATTTGTGTTATTGATGTTAACGGGGCAGTAATTCGAGTAACTTGTTTCTTATTGGAGTCAAACAAAACACAGACAGGAATAGACTTTACACCGTACATGGTAATCCATAAGTGATTTTCGTCAAATGCGACTAAGACTTCCGAATGATTTATAAATTCTAAATAATTGATTAAGGAATGTGTAGAGTTCTGAAAATCCGAAGTTAGGATGAGCAAGATATTATATCTTTCTGTTAATTCACGAATATTATTTGAGATAAAAGTTGTCTCCGATATGCAACTTTCACATTCCGGAGACAAAAAAAACACCAAAGATGGTAGATTTTCTAAACTTCTTGTGCTAAAGCTATCACCCGAAACAGTTGTCCCCTTGATATCCAACGACTTATTTTTAGGAATTTCTTGTTGTCGGATTTTGAAGAAAACAAAAGTAAGCATTGCGATACAAATACCCCCGATCGCGATAACAAACCATCTAAACTTATGCATAGCTTTATTCTAATACCGTTAAACCAAAACAGATATTACTAATACCATCTTCATATCCTTCGAACGGTGTTATGGGCAAAATTTTCCACGTATCTCCCGCGAATACCCTTTTGTGCCAAGTATTTCTTGACTTACTTTGGTTTGTAGTACCTATAGCGGGGTTGAGATATTGAAATTCATCACTCAGCTTTATCCATTCTACAACAATAAACACGCCTTCTTTTGGAAATAGAATCGGTTCGCGCAACATTAACTTATTCTTCTTCTTTATTCTTTTGTTTCTTATCACGATACTTTCGTTCAGTAAAGAAACTCCATCCGGTGCTTTCGTTATTTTATCCGGTTTTTGTAAATCGATGCGTAGAAATGTTGCCGCAAAATCGGATATAAATGATTTTTGTAACATTCCCATAATTTCTGAAATATAAGGCTGTACTTCCCATTCTTTTTTATAAGGAATATATAGTGCCAGCATAAAACCGGTTGCACCTACGTAACCGGATTTTGATTTGTAATTATGAAAACCGATTTCCGATTTTTTGTATCTATCCTTTTTATTTACAGTTACTTCAGAGAGTTCTTTAATACTTGGGCTTAGCTGTATCGTATGGGAAGTTAGCCCTTGTAGATAAATCTCTATTGGTTTATAGGATACATGACTTATTTTGATTGCGTTGACAGAATCCGGAATGGTTATTTTTCCCTGTTCGCTACTATACTTTCCGCCAAAATCTTTCCCGATAAAAAGAACGGACGCGTAAGCAACCGACTCATGGGTTATGCTGTCTATTAAAGTTATTTCCCGGTTTTGTGCATATACGACTGATAGCGAAAAGAGAACCGCTATCGAAAATACGCATCTTATGCTATTCATAAAATATCTGTTTTGGTACAAGCCTTATGTATGCTACTGATACATAAGGCTTGATTGTTTAGGATTGATACAGGCAAAAAATAGATTGCTCACTTAATTACCATCGTCTTGCTAACACGGTATTTTGTCCATTGAAGAAAACGGAATCCAAAAAAGAGTAAGGGTTCGATTACAAATTATATTACCTTCAAAACAAGGGGTACAGTGTTGTTGGTAATCAAACATTTTTCCGCAGTTAATTTGAGACATTTTTTCTAATTCAAGTTTTTTCATAACGATACATGATTTAATTGTTAATAAAATAGAGTTAATTATGTGTAAAAAAGAAATTGTATGAAAACCGTAATTACTATCCAAATAAATAATCCGCTACCGTATATTGCCATAGCGTATTTTAGAGATGTTTTCTTAGTCATTTTGAAATGTAAATGAATCAGAATAGCTAAAAATGCAAAATATACGAATTCCGAAATATTTATTTTTTCCAATGGATACAAAGCCCATTGCGGTATCTTGTTGGTATTCAAAAATCGCAGTACGGATTGATAAGCATATACATCATTGACATTGTTTATATCGTATTTTACAACTCCAAACAGCTTTAATGATACAGAAATCAGGTAATTGAGTGAAAAAACAACAATAGATTGCACAGCAATCCTGTAGCTTTTTCTAAAAGAAACCGATATAGTCTTGAGATTAAATCCAATGTATAAAATCGTAGCAATCAACAATGAAGACATTAGTACCAACCCGATAGCGAATACATAATTTGCCCATTCCGCATTTCTTTCTAACAAAATAAAATCAAAAACTTGTTTTTCGGTATAATGATTTAAATTTTGTGCGTAAAATTCGTTGGTAAAGATATACCTAAACTCAAGAAACAAGGCTACAAAATAGAGCAAGCAATTAAAAATAAACACCTTATATGATTTTAGTTTAATAAAATCATTGATTTTCTCCATTTTTTTGTTTTCAAAGATAGAAGAAATAACTGTGAGCAAATCAAAAAAAAAACAACAACATATGTTAATTTGATCCATTTTATTACGAATACCCGCTTAATCATTGGATTATTTACACACTTTTACATTAATTCGTATATCTGTGGTTTTCTTATGCTGAATATGTCGATGATAGCTTTATTGCCGAAGTATTTTTTTTTCGGAATTAATCTCTTATTTTTGTACCAAACAATACACTTGATTTATGACAAACATTCGAACAGGAATCATCGGATACGGCTTATCCGGAAGAGTTTTTCATGCACCATTCATTGATGTGGTAGATGGATTTGAGCTATCCGCGATTAGTACGAGAAACCCCGCAAACGTCAAACTTATTCGGCAACGTTACCCGAATACAAGGATTGCAGGCGGAGCGGACGAAATCATTAATGACCCCGATATTGACTTAGTAATCGTTACATCTCCCAATACGGTACATTTCAAGCAGGGAAAAGAAGCCCTGTTAGCCGGAAAGCATGTCGTAATCGAAAAACCATTTACCAACACCGTTGAAGAAGCTGATGAATTGATAGCGTTAAGCAAAAAGCAGGGGAAAATTCTGACCGCGTATCACAACCGCCGATTTGTGAGTGATACGAAGACGGTAAAAAAAATCCTCGCGAGCGGTTTGCTTGGCGATGTGGTGGACTACGAAACTCACTTTGACCGTTACCGGAATGAACCGCGTCCCACCGGTTACTGGCGTGAAGAAGCCTTACCTGGTTCCGGAATTTTTTACGACTTGGGGTCGCATTTGATCGACCAAGCGTTGCATTTTTTCGGATTGCCCCAAGCCGTTACCGCACACATAAAATCGCAACGTCCGTGGGCAAAAGCAGACGATTACTTTGATATAAAGCTGCACTACCCCACCCTGACCGCGACACTGAAATCGACCATGCTTGCAAAAGCACCGGGACCTACTTTCCAACTTCACGGGAAAAAAGGATCGTTTGTAAAATACGGACTGGACGTTCAGGAAGAAAATCTGGATAAAGGCATGATTCCCAATACTTCCGATTGGGGAAAAGAACCGGAAAACATCTGGGGAAGACTCATTACCGAACATAACGGAATAAAAATCAATGCTGTAGTAGAAAGTGAAAACGGCGACTACCGGGAATACTTTACCAACCTTCGAGACGCGATTCTCGGAAAGACGGAATTAGTGATAAAACCCGAAGAAGCGCGAGATGTGATCCGAATCATTGAATTGGCTTTCCGGAGCAATGGAGAAGACCGGACAATACAAGTTAACTGAAAATAATGTCCAGGGCAACTACCAAGCAGCAACTTATGCAAAGCAGTAAGGTTAACTTCAACAAATTATTTTTACTGATTAATTTGTTGAGCAAAGAGGAGCAGGAAAGTTCTTTCTCATTTGAAGACCGCGATAAAAATGTTCGGGATGTACTGGTACACTTGTACGAATGGCACCTACTGTTGCTTGATTGGATTCACAAGAATCAAAGTGGTAGTGCGTCAAGTTTTCTGCCCCAACCCTACAACTGGAAAACCTATCCACAGATGAACGTAGAATTTTGGAAAAAACATCAATCTACTTCATTAGCCCAATCGGTTGATTTAGTCCAAAAAAGCCATCGCGATGTGATGGAGTTAATTGACACTTTTACCGACGAAGAATTTTTCACAAAAAAACACTTTCCTTGGACAGGTACAACCAGTTTAGGAAGCTATTGTGTTTCAGCCACCTCGAGCCACTATGACTGGGCGATAAAGAAACTAAAACGACATCGGAAGACAAACTCCGTAGCAACTTGAATCTGCGAAATCATTTTTTTCACTTTAGGCTACCTTACATTGCCTAAAAGTAAATCTACGATATCGATTTCATCTCTATTTTTACCTTGCTGTTTCTTAATACAATTGGTTATTTTCTTTCTAAATTTCCAGCAGGTCACCGGATTCAAACCAAATTCAGCAGAGAGATTCGCTGTTGTTACTTGTTTTTCTTCGAGACATATCCGATACACAATTTCGAATGCTTTGTTTATGGGAAACTTGCAATTATGAAAAATAGTATGAGCAGATGCCGACTCTTCTTTTTTGCATCTGGTACAACGTCTGGCAGCAGTTGTTTTACCGCTGCAAAAATTAGTATGACCACATTTTTTACAGACATATCCTTCTCTCCATTTAATGTCCGCGAGGAATTGGAGAACTCGGTCTGCGTCCTGACATAAACTTGAAACGAATGCTTTATTTAGCTCCTTCTTCAGCATACTTGATCTTTAGAATCTGAAATATCGATAACCGTACCCTATTGCGATTTTTTTTTCTCTGAAAAAAACATTTGCAAACCTTGTGGTATGGATGAGACATTATGAAATGCAAAAGTAATGATTTAACCCTATACCGTCAGTGCAAAAATCGAGAAAAAGTAGAGAATATTTAATTCAAAAGAAAACAAAATCATATAAGATAACGTTATTGTAAGTAGAATTCAAAAAGAAAACGGTCTTTTTTTAGGCTCGTTTTTTGTTTTTTGCGTTGTTTTGACCTAAATTATTTGAATTAGAACAAGAAAATCGGTACCTTTGCAGGCTAAAATTTTCCATACTTATTTATGAGACAAATAAAGATTACAAAATCAATCACCAATCGAGAGAGTGCTTCCCTTGACAAGTACTTACAAGAAATAGGTCGCGAAGATCTTATTACGGTCGAAGAAGAAGTAGAACTCGCTCAACGCATCAAAAACGGTGACCGTCTGGCATTGGAAAAACTGACCCGTGCTAATTTGCGATTTGTAGTTTCGGTAGCAAAACAGTATCAGAATCAGGGGCTAAGCCTCCCGGATTTGATTAACGAAGGTAATTTAGGATTGATTAAAGCCGCCGAAAAATTTGATGAAACACGTGGTTTCAAATTCATTTCGTATGCTGTATGGTGGATACGCCAGTCTATTTTGCAAGCATTGGCAGAGCAATCCCGCATAGTTCGACTACCACTCAATCAAGTCGGTTCGCTAAATAAAATTAACAAGGCGTTCTCCAAATTTGAGCAAGAAAACGAGCGTCGTCCTTCTGCCGAAGAATTGGCTGAAGAACTGGATATACCGGTCGATAAAATTGCGGATACGATGAAAGTATCCGGCAGACACATATCGGTAGATGCTCCTTTTGTAGAAGGAGAAGACAATAGTCTGCTCGACGTAATGGTTAATGATGATTCGCCTAATGCCGACAGGGTTCTAATCAACGAGTCCCTATCCAAAGAAATTGATCGTGCGTTATCTACTTTGAGCGAAAGAGAACACGAAATTGTGAAAAAATTCTTCGGAATAGGCGTTCCTGAAATGACTTTGGAAGAAATTGGCGATGAATTCGGACTTACACGCGAACGCGTTCGTCAGATCAAAGAGAAAGCAATTAGAAGATTGCGTTCCAGCTCTAAAAGCAAATTATTAAAAACCTATTTAGGCTAAATTTATTAGCCGGATTTTCATAAAAAAAGCTGTCCCGAAAGGGATGGCTTTTTTTATGTTGTGAAACCAAATTCGTCCATGAATTCGATTTGTATTGTAGAATACCTATTTTTAGGATGAGAATTTTTACAACAAAATAGATAACTAAATAGAACAAAAAAAAAGGCAACCCAAAATGTATTGAGTCAGCCTCTTTACGTTTAGCACCCTGAATAAGGGCTCGTAAAAGCAATTGCCGGCTTATTTTGAAGCAGCAATGGATTCTTTACGAAATTCTTTCAACGATTTTTCCAGATCCAAAGAAGCTTTGCGGGCGCGTGCGCCGGCTGCTTTGTTACCTTTTTCTACTTGTTGAGCTGCATTTTCTACAAAAACAGCAATTTCTTGATTGATTTTGTCAACTAATTGTTTCATAAATTGTTTTAATTAAAGATGTATATTAAAAAAATAATTTTTTGACAAAAATACAATCTTTTATCGTCCCTGCAATAGTTTTGAGAAAATTCGTTGATTTTTTTTTAGAAAAATGTTGACTTTTTTCGATTTTGTGAAAACGAACGAAATTAAGTTTACAACTTCCATGTATTCGGCAAAGTCCGCATAAATAATCCGGAAATCATTCTCTAAACTCCGGACACCTTTACATCTTCCCCCTCCATTATTTTTTCAGAATATCCATTGTTTACTTTACACAATTCTTATTTTCAGCAAGTTATCGGTTTCGGATCTTTTGTATTCAAATGCTCCTCAAGCACGTTGAAATTTAGTGATAATTGTGAAGTGCAAAGAGAATAGCCGTTTTGATTTCTTACCAAAGGTTATATGCTTGAAATAACGTAATTCTGCTCCATTTTAAGTTTTCTCCTTTTAATTTGTTCAAAATCAGTTTTCTTGTGGGAAAGATATTCTGTTTTCTCGACTATTTGTTTTTGACTATGAAAAAGTTATTCTGCATTTACTCGCAACTCTGCAATCTTCTATGCAAGTCTTAGCTTTAAATCGAAGTATTCCATGATTTTTACACAGATACACTAAATACCAACGAATTGAATAACATTTTTCGCTTTATTTTTCCACCTTATTTCCTGCTATATTGCACCTTTTCCCGCGTCTTGATTTGGGATACTAAAAAAATGAGTACTTTTGAAAATCCAAACAACAAATGCTTACGCCCAAAATTGTGTATAAACAATTTCGGATTAATTGAAAATTTGTAGTTGCGTAAACGGTATCGTTTTTGCAAAAAAACAACTTTCAACAGCTACTGCTTATCGACATTACCGATGGATTTAACAAAAGAAAATACACTCATCGTCCTATTGGGACCTACCGGAGTCGGAAAAACAAATATCAGCCTACGTCTGGCTGAAAGTTTGCATTGTCCGATTGTTTCATCCGATTCGCGGCAGTTTTACAGCGAGCTTAAGATTGGCACAGCAGCTCCCTCGACAGAAGAATTGACCCGTGTTAAGCATTATTTTATCGGCACCCATTCTATCTTTGATGTTTATAGCGCCGGTCAATACGAAGTAGATGCTTTACACGTATTGAACCAATTGTTTCTCCAAAACAAGCAGGTGCTTCTGGTAGGTGGTTCAATGATGTACATTGACGCGGTTTGTCAAGGCTTTGACGATATTCCGGCTGTAGATTCCGATATTCGGGCTTACTGGCAAAAAATATACAACGAAAACGGATTGGAATATATTCAAAATGAGTTAAAAAAATTAGATCCGAAACACTATGAAGAAGTTGATTTGAAAAATCCGAAGCGAATACTGCACGCGCTTGAAATCTGTAGCATGACCGGCGAACCTTACTCCGACGCACGAACCGGAGTGAAAAAAGAACGCGATTTTAATATCCTGAAGATTGGATTAAACCGACCGAGAGCGGAGCTGTACAATCGCATCAACCGTCGAGTCGATAAGATGGTAGAAGACGGACTAATAGAAGAAGCCCGAAAATTTTATGACTACAAGCACCTTAACACCCTCAATACGGTCGGATATAAAGAACTTTTCAAGCATTGGGACGGCAACTACGACATGAATTTCGCCATCAATCTTATCAAACAGGATACGCGTCGCTATGCCAAACGTCAACTTACTTGGTTCAATCGGGATAAAGACATTCATTGGTTTTACCCCGATGAGGAAGAAACCATTCTGCAATTTATATTGTCAATCGTATGAGATAATTGATGGCGTATGCCCTTGGTTGCAGACTGGCAGTCATACAGTCTTCGAGAATAAAAAACAACTTAAAGTCCGATGAAGATAAAAAGAAATATTTCGCTGCAAAAGTTCAATACATTTGGGATTGACGTAAAAACAAAATATTTTGCCGAATACGAATCGGTAGAAGAACTGAATGAGTTGCTTCAATCTGAAGAAGTTAGCAACAACCGGCTGTTGCAGATAGGAGGAGGAAGCAACTTGCTTTTTTTAGACGATTTTGATGGAATTATTTTGCATTCGCGGATCAAAACGATTGAAATTGTAGATGAAGATATGTTTTCGATACTGCTCAGAGTAGGCTCGGGTGTCAATTGGGATTATTTGGTGGAATATTGCGTAGCGAGAGATTATTACGGGATTGAAAATCTGTCTCTTATACCGGGGGAAGTGGGTGCTTCGGCAGTTCAAAATATTGGTGCTTACGGCGTGGAAGTGAAGGATAGGATCGAGAGCGTGGAATTTATTGATATTGATACCCGAAAAATACACAACTTCACGAACGAACAGTGCAAATACGGCTACCGGAAAAGTATTTTCAAAGAGCAGTTGAAAGGTAAAATTGTTATTACAAACGTTTGTTTTCGCTTGAAGAAAGTAGCTTCCTACACCCTTGGTTATGCACATTTGAAAGAAGCTGTGTTAAATAAAGGAGAAATAAATTTACAGAATATTCGAAGAACGGTTATCGAAATACGAGCGCGTAAACTACCCGATCCGAAAAAATTAGGAAATGCCGGCAGTTTTTTCATGAATCCGATACTATCCAAATCGTTTTACGAAAAACAGCTCCTATCCTACCCCGAAATGCCGCACTATCCCGTTTCCGATACAAAAGTAAAGATTCCCGCCGGTTGGTTAATTGAACATTGCGATTTGAAGGGGAAACAATTTGAAAAAGTAGCCATCTACGATAAACAAGCACTTGTCATCGTAAATTTGGGAGGTGCGTCAGGCAAAAATGTCGCGGACGTAGCATCTTTAGTACAAATTACGGTAAAAAAGAAATTTGGAATTGACATTGAACCTGAAGTGAATTTTATTTGATGGCAGCGTTTTTGGACAGCCACGCGTTGTAGTATCTTACATCGCCTGTAACTTCTTTGCCAAGCCAACTCGGTGCTACGTAAGGCTCGTTTTCGGATTGCAACTCAAGTTCCGCCAGTATCAAGCCGTCGTGTAAACCATGAAAGACATCCACTTCGAATTTTTTTCCTTCAAAAATTACTTCATAACGCGTTTTGTCTATCACGAAGTCATCGCAAAGTTCTAAGAGTCGCTCGGCATCATCGAGCATAATTTCTTGTTCCCACTCGAAACGGCTAAAACCATTCTCGTTCGCTTCGCCCTTGATGGTTATAAATCCCTGCCTGTCTTTGACACGAATACGAACCGTCTTTTCGGATGAAGCAAGGATATAGCCTTGTTTGATGGTAAATCGGTTGGATACAAAAGGCATGAAATCGCCTTTCACTAAAAATTTTCGTTCTATTTCGATATGATTCATTTTACAGCGTGATAATTATCGTTTACAAATGGTTTTGAAAGAACAGTATTCGCATAATGCCACATTGTCGCATTGCACAAATGGAATTTCGGGGTTAAAAATCTCTTCCAATACGTCCGTTAATCTATCTTCAAATTCTGTTTTATAGTCGTAAAAATTTTCTACAAATCGTTTTTTCCCCTTATCGGTAATTTGGGTGTTAAATTCTCGTTTAAATAAATCCCTGACTTTGAGTATTTCCGGAGAAATCGACATGACACGCGTTTCGCGAATATACAACAGGCTGTAAAGAAAAGTTTGAAGTACCGCTTTCGGGCGTTCTTTCATGTTTCGCTCAAATACTTCATCAAGCGAGTTAAACTCGAGTTTATCTTGCCCGGATTTATAGTCAAGGATACGGATAATGCCTTCTTTTTCATCGACCCGATCGATCAGTCCTTTGAGATTTACATACTCAGAAGCTCCATAAATCGGATAACGAAGTACTATTCTTTTTTCGGATTCGATGTATTGAAAAGGAGCGCGATCTTCATCTTTACGAATTATCTCAAGAATAAACTTACGCAAAACCCTTGCTATCAACAAATTGTTTCCTTGCAATTCAAAATCAATCGCGGCATTTGCTTCCTTGTTGAAAAATTTAACCGCGAACGCGTTCAGTATCGCTTTGTCGATCAACAAACTATTTTTCCGTAAATTTTCCAAATGGTGTCTTTGCACCATCTTCCCTTCGAACGGTTTGTATAAATGTTCCATAACGAAATGCAGCAAGGTGCCAAACATGGCAGATTCTACTTTTTCCTGTACTTCTTCAGGCTCTGTCATCATTTCTATGGAAGAAAAATAGAATTGAAGCGGACAGTGTATGTAAGTGTTGATTGAGCTCGCTGATAGTGAACGTGCATTTTCATCTTCTGTCAGAAACGCGTGAAGTTGTTCCAGAATTTTCGGTGTTTTTCGAATTTGAATGTCTCTTTCAGAGAGAATACTTACGTTGTAAGCTATATTGATTTTCTTAAAATTTACTTCGTAAAGATAATTCAACTGATGCACATAACGGCTTACCTCCCCGGTCTGCATACCTTCAGTTCGGCTATCGTAGAGAAAAAAAAGCCGTTTAGTCCGCTGAATCAACCGATAGAAATTGTAAGCCGATGTAGCATCCTGACAATCAGCTGTCGGCAGTTCAAATGCGCGTCGCAGATTATATGGGATGAAACTGACTGATGAATTTTTCTTTGGATATATCCCCTCGTTGAATGAACAGATAATCAGATTCTCAAAATCAAGCCCGCGAGTTTCGAGTGCTCCCATCACTTGTAAGCCGTCCAACGGTTCCCCTTGAAACGGGATAGAAATTCCGCCAATTAATTGCCTGATAAGTCGTATCAACGTGTCCAAACTCATTTCCAATTCATTACCGGTCGTTTGCATCACATCATTCATCCGATTGATAGCTGTATAATACTCGTACAGATAATCACATTCCAACCGGTATTTGTTTTGCCCATCGGCTAATTGTTGCCACGCCATATTCAATCGATTGAGTACGTCAAGCAAATATTCCACAAACTGTTTTGGTTTTTTCGACGCTCTGAAAATCAAACTCAGCAATTCACTCTCCAGAAACATCTCCTTAGCGATATACATTGCGTTGGTTTTGACGATTTGCTCGGAGATTCGTCGCACTTCGTCCCCACATAGCATATTGATATACTGATGATTAAGGATGTTAGAAACGGTAAGGTAATAAAACTGTTCTTTGGAATTCATCCGGCGATGCAACTCGAAAATATGATCCATCAATCCAGATGCGGGCGTTGCTTTGAGCGGAAACCCCATGGTAACGTTTATTTTTTCAATATGTTCCGGTAGGGAATGAAGTAGAGAGACAAGTAAGCTCTCATCAGGCAAGACGACAGCTGTTTTTATC
>JBKEBE010000153.1:0-7200 GCA_047973025.1 Paludibacteraceae bacterium | reverse complement strand
CCTTTTACAACCCCCGTATGGTCGCGTAAAATGCCATAAGAGGTGTAATCGGTCTTTGTAGCATGTTCAATTACTCCGGTGTACCAAACGTGTGTAGCTCCGAAGTCTTTGATGGCTTGCAACGCTTCAGGCGTGAAGCTGCTGAATTTTCCACATCCGTTTTCGGCAATTGTTCCATTGTATTTTCGGGTCGTGTTATAGTTCCCAAATAGACGCGGAATTACTTGATAGATGATGAATTTTGACATAGTTTTACATTAAATTTTAATATTTAGATTTTCAGGTTTCTCAACATTGCGTAGCTTTGCGTCGTTTTTTAGAATGTAATTCGACATTGAATTATCAATATTCAAAAAAATATCGGCAGCCTTACTATTCATAAAGTCATGAAGGCGATTTCCGTTTCCCGTAAAAGTCATAAATCCAAATAGAAGCGTCTATCTTTTTTTCAATCTCTTGATAACCGATGTATGGGAGTAAGTAGGATAAAGGGAAAAAGAAAAATGTTTCTCGGTAAGGATAGATTAAAGTAGGATACAAAAATCTCATTCTTAGTTCAGATATTCTAATTTAAGCCATTAAAATAATTCTTTTAGATTACTTGTTTCATCTGTTTATTTTCTATTTTTTTAAGATCAGATGGAGCATGCCATTAATCATTTCCTTGAGTGTCAAAGTTATTTTTATATGGCTGTTTCGTATTTTATATTCCGATTTTCACAAATCTCTCTCACAAAGATAAACAAAAATTGACACAGCATTGTTGTAGCATAAGTCAACAATAATTAATATTTACTAATTCTTAAACATAGACGAAAATGGCAAAAACAAATTTTAAAGGCAATCCGGTACAAACCAACGGTAATTTACCGAAACTAGGAGAAAAGGCACCCGGTTTCAACTTGGTAAAAGGAGATTTGAGCGAAGTTACCCTTGCGGACTTTTCAGGGAAACGACTGATTCTGAATATCTTCCCAAGTATAGATACCGGTGTCTGCGCGACATCCGTTCGTAAGTTTAATCAGGTGGCGGCAGACAAAGGGATTCCGGTACTATGCGTATCGAAAGACCTTCCTTTTGCTTCATCACGCTTTTGCGCGGCAGAAGGATTGAACAATGTTATCACAGCTTCAGACTTCCGGTACAATAATTTTGCTACTGATTATGGCGTTCTCATGGAAGATGGTCCTCTGAAAGGCTTGTGCGCCCGCGCGGTAGTTGTAATCGATGAAAAGGGGGTAGTTACCTATACGGAATTGGTGCCGGAAATTACTACGGAACCAAATTACCAAGTCGTGTAAATCGTGTAAAAGAATCACATGCTTAATTCATGTGTTCTGTGTTCAAATTTTAAAATATTAAACATCCACCTTCTTAGAAGGTAGATGTTTAATATTTTAAAATGATTCTTTTGAATTGCTTAATTTGCCGAAAGCTTCAATATGTTTATTGATAAAGCGAAATAGGACAAAATTCATCAGGATAATAAAACATGTAGATTATGTAATTGCTTACGCTGAACAAAGGGAACAGACGCGATAGGGATAACCGGATTAATTTCGCGTAGTTGCTTTTGTCTCATCGGTAATATCTGCCAATTTCTCGTCTTCACAGACCAGCACACGCCCCGGATACATGTCCACCCAGCTCAGATTATGCGTAGCCAGTACAACGGTCGTCCCCGAACGACGGATGGAATATAGAAGTTCCATGATATCCTGCCCTGTGGTTGGGTCTAAATTTCCGGTCGGTTCATCGGCAAGAATTATCTCCGGAGAGTTCAAAAGTGCCCTTGCTATCACAATACGTTGCTGTTCGCCTCCCGATAGCTGGTGGGGCATCTTGTAGCCTTTGGTCTGCATACCGACTTGTTTCAGCACGTGTTGGATTTGTTCCGCAATAGCGTTTTTATCCTTCCATCCGGTTGCTTTCAGTACAAATTCCAGATTCGCATTGACAGTACGGTCTATCAGCAGTTGGAAATCTTGAAACACAATCCCGATTTTACGTCTAAGATTTTGAATCTCTTTTCGCTTAATCTTAGGAAGATGATACGAAAGTACTTGTGCTTCGCCATCCAGTACGGGTATTTCGCAATAAACAGACTTCAAAAAAGTACTTTTCCCGCTTCCCACCTTACCGAGCAGAAAAATAAACTCGCCACTTCCTATCTCGATGTTAACATCTTTCAGCACAATGTGATCTTGCTGGCAAAGTTCTACGTTCTCGTATTTGATCAATGAATGGGTAGGCATGATTTTATTGGCGTAGGTAATCGAAAATCGCTATAAAATAAAGTTGTGGGATAAAATAACCTTTTCGAAATTAATATTTACTTTTTTACTTTCTTCATTTTTGGCTGTCGCACCTTTTCGGTTTCCGGTTGTACTGTTTCTTCCGGCAGAATGTGCTTTTTACTGTAGAAGAAAATCAGGTAAATCCCCCAAATGATAAAGGGCAGACTGAGCCATTGTCCCATGTTAAGCGTCATGTAACTTTCAAAAGCCTCTTGGTCTTCTTTGATAAATTCCAGCAAGAAACGCGAAAGGAAAATTCCGATTAAGAATACGCCAAATATCAATCCGGTACGCAGGTAGGCTTTCTTTTTCCAGTACATCCACCAAACAACGGCGAAAGTAATAAGGCAGTAGAGCATCTCGTAGATTTGAGTAGGATGCTTGGGTTCGGTTTCACCGTTTCGGGTAAAAATAAATCCCCACGGCATAGTGGTAACACCGCCGTATATTTCGGAGTTCATCAGGTTTCCGAACCGGATGCACGCTCCCGCTATGCAGACACCAATGACAAGTCGGTCAAACCCCCAAATAAATCCTTTGTGGGTTACTTTCCTGTTGTAAAAATACATGGCGACCATCAGCCCAAGCGCTCCACCATGACTCGCCAATCCACCCTGCCAGATATAAAGCAACTCCCACGGTTTTGCTAAATACGGATTACCGTATTTGAACGTTATGCCTAAAATCTCTACAGGCTGTGGTAACAGGTGCCACTCGTAAAAAAGGCAGTGTCCCAATCTCGCGCCAACAATGACTCCTACAACCATGTAAATAAACTGCTTGTCCATCCACGGTTCAGGAAGTTTTTCGTTTTTATAAAGTTTACCGACAATCAGTAACGCTAAAAGAATTCCGGTTGCCCAAAGCGCACCGTACCAACGAACGGTAAGCGGTCCTATGGTAAACATTTCCGGATTGACATTCCACGTGATGTAAGATAGTATCATAATAAATTATTTGGCTCGTTCGCCTCTGATAAACAGGCTTAACAGAAACAACATTTCTTATTTAATGACAGGATGTAGTCTGTACTACGCTCCGTGGCAGTTTTTGTATTTTTTCCCGCTACCGCAAGGACAAGGATCGTTTCTTCCCACTTTTTTCTCAACTCGTATGGGTTCCGGACGTTGCTGTTCGCGAGTATCTTGTCTGGTGGGGTCATTTCCATTCGCGTTAGCGGCACTACTACGAGTTACAGCTTCATCTTTACGCGTATTGTATCGACTGTAGTCAGAGCGGCGTTGTTTTTCGCCTTGTCGTACATCTTTCGGGTCGCGTGTCGGTATCTGACCGCGCATCAAGATGGAAAGCACCTTCCGATTGACGCTATTAACCATTTCTTTGAATAACCCGAATGACTCCAATTTGTAAATCAAAAGCGGGTCTTTTTGTTCGTAACTGGCATTTTGTACCGACTGGCGAAGCTCGTCTAACTGCCGAAGGTGTTCTTTCCATTCGTCGTCTATCACATACAGTAAGGTCTGTTTCTCAAAGTCTCTGATTACTTCACGTCCTTCGTTTTCATAGGCTGTTTTCAGATTGGTCGTGATGTTGAAAACACGCTTGCCATCCGTAATAGGTATGAGAATATTCTCGAATTGGTCGCTCTTGGTTTCGTAAATATCTTTGATTACCGGATAGGCGATTGATGCCATTTTATCCGTTTTTCGTTTGAAAGTCTGCCTGGCTTCATCCACTACTTTTTCTGTCAGGTCATTGGCGCGTATTTTTTTAAACTCTTCTTCTTCAATTGGCGAATCCATGGCATAAACTTTCATTAAGTCCATCTCATAACCATCGAAATCGTCATCTCCTTTGTACACTTCTATAATGTTTTCGGCTCCATCGTAAATCATGTTGGAAATGTCCATTCCGATTCGTTCGCCCATCAGCGCGTGGCGACGTTTGGCGTAAATCACTTCGCGTTGCGCGTTCATCACGTCATCGTATTCCAACAGTCGTTTACGAATACCAAAGTTGTTTTCTTCCACTTTCTTTTGAGCGCGTTCAATGGAATTGGAGATCATTTTGTGTTCGATTACTTCACCGTCTTTGAATCCCATCCGGTCCATCATACCGGATATTCTTTCGGAACCGAACAAACGCATCAAATCGTCTTCGAGCGAGACAAAAAATACTGAAGAACCCGGGTCGCCCTGACGTCCGGCACGACCACGAAGCTGACGGTCAACGCGACGACTCTCGTGTCTTTCCGTACCAACAATGGCAAGTCCGCCGGCAGCTTTTACTTCCGCCGACAGTTTGATGTCGGTACCGCGTCCCGCCATATTGGTCGCGATGGTTACGGTGCCTTTGTGTCCGGCTTCCGCTACGATGTCGGCTTCACGCTGGTGGAGTTTCGCGTTTAGTACGTTGTGTTTTAATCCGCGTCCGGTAAGCATACGGCTCAAAAGTTCCGAAATCTCTACGGACGTTGTACCTACTAACACGGGTCTTCCGGCATTAACCAAAGTTACAATTTCTTCGATGACGGCTTGGTATTTTTCGCGCTTGGTACGATAAACACGGTCTTCCATGTCGTTTCGTACAATCGGTCGATTGGTGGGAATTACTACCACGTCCAATTTATAAATGTTCCAAAGCTCGCCCGCTTCTGTTTCGGCAGTCCCCGTCATACCGGCAAGTTTGTGGTACATACGGAAATAGTTTTGAAGCGTGATAGTAGCGAAGGTTTGTGTGGCGGCTTCCACTTTTACACCTTCTTTGGCTTCGATGGCTTGATGAAGTCCGTCCGAATAACGTCGTCCATCCATGATACGTCCGGTTTGTTCATCCACAATTTTCACTTGATTATCGATGACGACGTATTCCACGTCGCGCTCAAAAAGCGTGTAGGCTTTCAGCAACTGGTTGATGGTATGTACCCGTTCGGATTTAACGGAGTAATTTTGTAGGATATCGTCTTTTCGAGATTGTCTTTCTTCTGCCGAAAGGGTCGTGTCTTTCTCCAATTCGGCTATATCGTCTCCTACATTGGGTAAAACAAAAAGGTTTGGATCATCCGAATTTCCGGTAATCAGGTCAATCCCTTTATCGGTCATCTCGATGGAATTGTTTTTCTCGTCAATCACGAAGTAAAGCGGGTCGGTGGCTTCCGGCATCCGGCGGTTATTCTGCTCCATGTAGATTTCTTCGGTCTTCAACATGGATGCTTTCACGCCTTGTTCGCTGAAATATTTTATCAAAGGTTTGTTCTTCGGCATCCCTTTGTACGAACGGAATAATGCCAATGTTCCTTCTTCGCGCACTTTCTCATCTTCCGATTTCATTTGAGCACGGGCATCTGCCAAGTATTTCGTAACGAGTTGACGTTGCGTATTAACCAATTTCTCCACTTTCGGACGCAGTTCGTCAAAGAGTTGATCTTCCCCTTTGGGAATCGGGCCGGAAATAATCAACGGAGTACGGGCATCGTCGATAAGCACCGAGTCCACCTCATCGACTATGGCGTAGTTATGTGGACGTTGTACCAAGTCCAGCGGGCTGGTAGCCATGTTGTCCCGCAGGTAGTCAAATCCGAATTCGTTGTTTGTTCCGAAGGTAATATCCGCTAAATAAGCCTGACGGCGTTCTTCGGAGTTAGGGCGGTGTTTATCGATACAGTCCACGGAAAGTCCGTGAAACATGTAAAGTGGTCCCATCCATTCGGAGTCACGTTTTGACAGATAATCATTTACCGTAACTACGTGTACACCCCTGTGTGGGAGTGCGTTCAGGAATACCGGAAGGGTAGCGACCAATGTTTTTCCTTCCCCTGTTGCCATTTCGGCTATTTTACCCTGATGAAGCACCACGCCACCAAACAGCTGTACATCGTAGTGGATCATTTCCCATTTGATGATATTCCCACCGGCAGACCATTCGTTTTTATAAATAGCCTTGTCGCCTTGTATGGTTACAAAGTCGTGTTTGGTAGCCAAATCGCGGTCGAAATCGTTGGCGGTAACTATCGTTTCGGCATTTTCGGTAAATCGACGAGCAGTATCTTTTACGATGGCAAATGCTTCGGGCAATACATCTATCAGTACCTTTTCTATTTTCTCTGTAATCTCTTTTTCTATTTTGTCGATCTCCGCATAGATTTTTTCTCGCAAGTGTAGTTCGGTATCTTCGACACTTACTTTAAGTTCGACTATTTTAGCGTTTTCAGCTGCTATTTCATCCTGAATCTTGTTCTTTAGGGCTTCGGTTCTCGATCGCAATTCGTCATTGTTCAACCCCTTTACAGTCTCATAAACGGTTTTAATTCGTTCCACTTCAGGCGAAACTTCTTTCATGTCCCGTTGGGCTTTATTGCCCATAAACTTCTTCAAAATATCGTTTAATCCCATCTCGTGTATGTTCGTTTTTATCTTTTTTAGTGTAAAATAATCTACAAAGGTAATGTTTTTTTGTGGATCGGGTATGATGTGTACCGGGAAAACGCTGACAATACATAAAAATTTTCAAACTGAGCACTTAACAATAGACTTTATATCAGTTAGTTTTATAAGTATTTGATATTAAAACAATAGACATTATATCATTTAGATTACTAAAGCGTTAGTATTCATTGGTCTCAGTCGTTAGTTGAAACTATGCACTTTCAGTGCAAGACTTTCAGTTTCTACAAATTTTTCACTCAAGTATGATATTGTCATTGTCATTGTTTTCGGGTTTTCTATGGTGTTCCAAATAATTTTGTACCATTTCGTCAGTAATGTTACCAGTACTCCAAACTCCGTATCCAATTGCCCAAAAATGTCGTCCCCGGTATTTTTTACTGATGTGAGGGAACTCTTCTTGTATTCTTCTTGAAGTTCTACCTTTTAGTTTTTTAACTAAATCACTTATGGATTTGCTTGGGAGATACTCAATATGAAGGTGTATGTGGTCTGAACTG
>JBKEBE010000088.1:0-8455 GCA_047973025.1 Paludibacteraceae bacterium | reverse complement strand
TCTATTGCTTGACATAGGAATGCGAGGTTTACCATCCAAAGTGTAAGGGGTAATATAATCGCACCAATCTTGTTCAAAATGAAACAAGAATTCTTCAAAAGTCTCGCAGTTCATTCCTGTCAGACTTTGAAGTTGTACTAAATTCTTTTTTAGCTTGTAATATCTCATAATACCTCAACGGAGGAATTAAAAGAATATTGTTTAAACTTCTAAAAATTAAGCTATTAATAAACTAATTTATATAATCTCTAGTGAATAAAAATGAATAATCCAAACAAAAATAAGAATATTTAGGTTTCTTGCCGAATTATATTTTGATTTAGTCGTCAGCGTGAATGAAGAAGAAGAACCGTCATTAAACACTAAGCTATCGTTTGCGGTAAAATGACCGGATTAGGAAGATTGGAAGGTTTGGAAGAAGTTTTTTTCGTAATTCGCGCTGACGGGAATTTGTCTGTCTGCAATAGAAATTTTCTTGTTTCGTACTTCCGATATGTGCCTAAGAGAAACAATATACGATCGGTGCACCCGCATAAATTCGTCTGGGGGAAGCATCTTCAGAAGTTTTTTTAAGGTAATTCGTATTTCCAGATTTTCGGCGGACTGCAAATTGAAAATGACGTGATCATCCATACTTTCGAGCAATACAATATCGTCTATAGGAATGGATTTTATCCCATAACTTGAGCGTATGGTAAGAATCCGTTTTTCTTTTACAGTGTGTTGAAGGGCGCGTACTGCTTTGTTTATCGCTTGATTGAAACGTTCTCGCGTGTACGGTTTGAGTAAATAATCAATGGCGTTGACGTTGAAACCTTCTACGGCGTACTCCGAGAAGGCGGTTGTAAAGATTACCCTCGGCTTTTCGGCGAGATTTTTATAAAATTCGATTCCGTTAACATCCGGCATTTGAATATCGATAAAAAGCAAATCGACATCGTTGTCGCGGAGATATTCCAACGCTTCACTCGGAGACGTGAACGTTCTTACAAGCGTAACCAACGAAGTTGCCCGGCAGAAGTGTTCGATTATGCTCAAAGCAGGGGGTTCGTCGTCTATGGCAATGGCTCGTATCATCGGTTTGTATTAGTGAATATTTTGTATTATCAGCTCGACGATGTAGTCTGTTTCGGTGGCAGTTGTCGTCAAACGGTGCTGTCCGGGATAAATTAGTTCCAACCTTCTTTTTACATTTTTAAGCCCCGTTTTCGTACTCTCGTTTCCGGTTCGGTTGGTTCTGTCGTTTTTTGCCGAGAAAAACAAATCGTTTCCTATGCTCTTGATTTGTAGGTCGATGATCGATTTTTTTTTGGCTGTAATCCCGTGTTTGAAACTGTTTTCCACAAAAAAAATAAACAGCATCGGAGAAACTTTAACGCTTTTGTCTGCTTGGGTCGTATCAAAACGAATATCGACCGTGTTGCCCAACCTGAGTTTTTGCAGGTCGATGTAATCTTGCAAATAGTTTATTTCGTCTTCAAGCAGGACTTCCTTTTTTTCGACTTCGCTTACCGAGTAGCGCATCAGTTCCGATAGTTTGACGATTGCTTCAGGCGTTTTTTGGGATTGTTGGATGGCGAGCGAATAAATACCGTTGAGCGTATTGAAGAGAAAGTGTGGATTGATTTGTGATTTGAGTAACAGCAGTTCTGCATGTCGTTTTTCTTCCCGACTCTCTTTCCACCATTGATTGGTTTTGAGTAAAAAAGATAACAGCAACACAAACAGAAATTTTAAAAATGTTTCTTGATAACGGAATGAACCGGCAAATATCCCCGGTTTGTCGTCGGGTGGCGGTTCGCGGTCGAACATTCTATCGGGATGTATCCGATGTGGTGGTTTTTTAAAGGAAGTAGGAGGCTGATGCTTGTCAAATTTTTCGATAGGAGATGGGTGCACTACTTTGTGAGGAACAAATAACACTATAGACAAACAGCACAGTACGATTAATATCCACGGAAATATTTTTTTTCGGAAAATAAATTTTGGGAGCAAATAATAGTAGTTGGCATAAAAAAACAGAATCAAGAGTACTGAGCCTATAAATCCTTCTATTTCGGGAGGACCAAACGAAAACAAACTCTCGTTGGTACGGTGTCTTCCCGATATGAGCGGTAAAATCAAAAAAGCCGAACAGCCGATAATGTGCAGAAGTATCGTCCTTATTCGATTTTCTTTACTACCCGTGGGTGATTGCATAGATGCTGCTTGTTGTGCTTGTCATCGACAAAGGTAAACAGTTTATTTGAAAATGCAAGTGACCGCGTTGTATCGATTGAACGGATTCTGTAATTTGTCTCATCCGATGTGAAGTCTTTATCAGATACTAATGACACCCGGTAAACTACCTGACCTTATAAAAATGCAAAACTGATTTTAGTTGTAGTGTCGTATATTTTCCGTTTATTGGCTGTTTTTTTCCACAGTAGCATAAAAAAGAAATATTATGATGTTTATAATCAATTGTTTGCGTTTTTTTAAAATAAATGTACAGAAAACAAATTCTTTGACACGGTCTTTTTTATCTTCCTACCTTATTTTTGTAAGGTGAAAAATGTCTTAATTTGGAACTTGTCATAATTCACGAGAAACATCAAATTTTTTCCTTGTATGAACAAAATACTAATATTGATTCTTAGCATAAGTCTGCTTTGTGGATGTACATCAACCAAAAACAAATTTATTCAAAAAAATGTTGCAATGGCGGAGCGACGAATGAATGACATCATTAAAATTTCGGCCGATTCTACGAAATTCCCACGTACAACGAATGAGGACGGATCAATACAATATACGGATCTTTACGACTGGACGAGCGGTTTCTTCGCCGGCAACCTGTGGTATCTATACGAATTAACGGGAAAGGAATATTGGAAAAATGAAGCCGAACGTTGGACGAAGACGTTGGAACCGCTGAAGAATTTTACCAGGCATCATGATTTAGGATTTATGGTGTATTGCTCTTACGGCAATGAATATCGTCTGGTGCCGAGTGAAGAGACCAAGGAAATTTTAATTCAATCCGCCGAATCATTGTGTAAACGCTTTTATCCGGTAACAGGCTCTATCAAATCGTGGGATTACAGACGTTCGCTTGACAATAAATCCGAATGGTTTTTTCCCGTAATTATTGATAATATGATGAATCTGGAATTGCTGTTTTTCGCGTCAAAAGTATCGGGAAATCCAAAATACAGCGACATTGCGATTAAACATGCCGAAACGACCATGAAAAATCACTTCAGACCCAACTTTAGCACCTATCACGTGGTAAATTACGACACCATTACCGGAGCTGTATTGAATCGTAGTGCTGCACAGGGCTATACGGATGAATCTACCTGGGCGAGAGGACAGGCTTGGGCAATCTATGGATTTACGATGACCTACCGCGAAACGGGAGACGAAAGATTCTTACATACAGCTCAGAAAGCCGCCGATTTTTACCTGAATGCGAAAGACATGCCTTCCGATTTAATTCCTTACTGGGATTTGAATCTCCCCGACAGTACTTTTAAACCTGTTTGGGAAAATCATACCGGCAAATCTTTATCGCAGCGCGATGCCTCCGCCGCCGCTATTGTGGCTTCCGCTTTACTTGAACTTTGCAAATACGGCGGAGAAAACGCAGATCTATATCAAAAATCGGCTGTTGAGATGTTACGAAGTCTGTCGTCAGACCATTACATGAATGACGGGAAAGCCGGAGAATATTTTTTGTTGAAACATTCGGTCGGAAGTTTTCCCAATCAAGTAGAAATTGATGTTCCGTTGGTTTACGCGGACTATTATTACATCGAAGCACTATTAAGATCCCGAAACTTGTAAATCCATACAATATGACCACTATTTGCTTCAATAGATTCGTTATTCTTTTGTTACTGGGTAGTTTCTCCGTGACATTATCCGCTCAAAAAGACATTATTTTCTACGAAGGTTTATCCGCTGATCATCTTCGTTTTGTGCAGAAAAACTATCCTGCCGAAGTGGAGTTTTGTCTGAAATCGTCAGCTGAAATTAGTGAAAATGTATTTTTATTTAAGCGACCGTGGGAAATGGAAAAAACACAACTCCCTTACCAGTTTAAAGACACAATCAATTGGTGCACGATCCCTTATGGAGACAAAGAATGGTGTTGGGTACTCAACAGACATGGATATTGGGTTGACTTAGGAAGAGCTTACCTGCTAACGGGCAACGAAGAGTATGTTCGACTATGGTTGAAGCAAATCAACCACTGGATAGATGTAAATCCGGTTGGAGACAAAAAAATCAGATCGTATTCGTGGCGTACAATTGAAGCGGGTTTCCGGTGCGACAATTGGATAAAAAGTTACGAGTACTTCCGCCACTCCAAGTTGGTAAACGAAGAATTTGTACCAAAACTGAAACGCTCTCTTGCCGAACATGCAGCCTATCTGAGCGCGAATTACAGCGATTTCTCCCGAACCAGTAACTGGGGAATTATCGAAGCTTCCGGTTTTTTTCTGGCGGCAACATTTCTCGGCGATCATCCAAAAGCTGAAGGGTGGAAGAAACAGGCTGTCGAGCGATTGGACACCTGTGTACACTATCAGGTGTTGAGCGATGGGACGCACTGGGAACAATCGGCAAGTTATCACAATGAAGTCATGTATTGTTTGCTCAATGTAGTGGATGTAGCTCAGCGTCAGAATCTGGAAATACCCGAAAATATCCTGAAAAAAACGCGCGCGATGGCAATGGCTGATTTGTTGTGGCAAAAACCCAATCGTCATCAACCACTTACGGGAGATAGTGATGATGAAAATTTGTCCGTATTTATGCAACGCGCCGCGGTTTTGTTTCGCGATCCTTTATTAAAACACGGAGGTGATGAACCGTTGAACTTCGACAATATTTTCGTGATGAATGCAAAGCAAAAACGAATATTCGCAACAATGCAATCGAAGATGCCGGCAAAAACGAATATTAATTTTCCGGATCTCGGGCTTTCGGTTTTCAGAAATAATTGGACTGCCGATGCCAATTATGCCAATTTTTCGTATAAAAAGCTGGGCGACGGACATGCGCACGACGACCTGCTTAATTTTACGCTTTATGCGCATGGTCGGGATTATCTGGTCGATGGAGGTCGCTATACATACGTAGATAATGATGCGCGCGAAAACCTAAAAAACAGTTTTGGGCACAACGGTATTGTGGTAGATTCGTTACCCAACTCCGAATATCAGAATTCGTGGACTAATTCGTACAACGCGGGTTTCGGAAATTCCTATTATTACGATGATGAACAGGTCGCCTTCGTCGAAGGTGTCAATGAAGCCTATTTGCGGTTGGATGATCCGGTTAGTGTCAAAAGAAGCGTATTTTACTGGATACCCGGAATCTGGATTTTGTGGGATAATTTTCAAGCCAAACAAACGCATACGTACCGGCAGTTTTTTAACTTTGCCGATACCTGCGCGCGCATCAATGGGAATACGATTCGGACAACACATGAAGACAAAAATCTACACATGTACCTGCTAAATCCGGCTCACATCCAATGGGCAGAGAGCGTCTGGTCTCCGGAGTATAATCTGCTGAAAAAGAGCCGTCAACTAATGATTAGCGAAAAATACGAAGGAGAAGGTTCACAGATTACCGTACTTAGTACGGAAGGCGCGGTAGTGGCGGAAAAAATACCGGTAAAAACAAGAAGCGGTAAAATCTTGGAAAATAAATACGCCGAAGCCATTAAACTTAGCTACGCGGATAAAACCCTTACGTTGATGCTCGTACATCGTCCTTACCCGGGACTTACTCCTTTTTACAAAATAGATGAAAAACTGGTACGCGGAAATGTGTATTATCAGATCCAATCCGATGAAAATAGAATAACTAAAACAATTAAGTAAGACCCTATAAAAGAATTATATTCAGTTCATAACCAACGTGCTTAACGGGAAAGACAAACGAATCGAGTTCCTAAGACTTGTTTGTGTATAGAATTATCCGAATTGTATGACAAAAAAATCCGATTAGACAAGAATGCCACTTAATCGGCTAATTGGGTAAGGTAAAAACAGCCTATCTCACCTACTTTTACATTCAAAAAACAACTAAGTAGTCAAGAATTTTTATAACAGTTTAAAAATAAAATCTGATGTCATTGCAAGATCGAACAAATAAGAAAATGGCAAAATGGTATATGATACCGATCATCGCTCTACTCTTCTTTGCCGCTTTGCCCATTCGCTTAAAAGCGCAAGTTTACGATTACGAGCAGTTAATACAAAGAGTCTCTACGAGTAAGCGTACCGGATTGGCTTCCGATGCCGCGATTGCAAGCTGGATAAACGCGCAGAATAGTAATGGAAGCTGGAGTGATCTTAACTACGGCTCCCTGACTTCCGCTACCGGAACAAGCACTACGGATAATCATTTGCTACGCGTATGGAATATCGCCGCTCTTTGTACCAAAACCGGTCATACCCGCTACGATGATCCTGTTTACAAGAATGCCGTAAAAATGGGGTTGGATTATTGGTACAAATCCGCCACCACAGACCCAAACTGGTGGTTCAACTGGATTTATTTCCCTCAAAAAATGGGTGAAACGTTGATGTTTATGCGGGAATTTGATGGATTTATTTCAAAAACGACTGTTGGCGGGAGCATTGATGAGCCTGAAATTATATCTCTCTTCAAGCCTACAACTATCGCCGATTTGACATCGCACGGTCCGGGAGCTAATGAAATAGACATGGCACTCCACTATGTTTACAGGGGAATTTTGACCGAAAATAGTGCATTGCTCGAAAATACGCGGACAAAAGTGCAAAGCAATATCGCCGACAATATTCAACCGGATATGGTCTATCACGAGCACGGACCACAAGTGCATATTGCCAGCTATGGTTGGGTGCTGGGAAACGGAATAACCCAATTAGCCTATTTTGTGTCGGGAACTCCCGCTCAGTTTGATATACGCAATGAAAATTTCGAAAAAGTCATCAAATTTATCCGCGAGACTCAGATCGCCACGATCAGGGGCAAGCAATGGGACTTTAGCGTAATGGGACGTGCTATCTCCCGCAAAAATTCCCTTCAGGCAAATCTGAATTATACGAAGATGATAAAAGAAACGATCGACCCCGAAAACGCGCAGATAAACCAAGATGCACTGGATAGGATAAGTGGTTTGCAACCTGTGGATTACCAGATAAAAGAATTTAACAAACAGTATTGGAATTCGGACTATATGCAGCACGCCCGCAAAAAATATTTATTCAGTGTTCGCAATGTGTCCACCCGAACTGTAGAGGCTGAGACCGGAAATGGGGAGAACCTGAAAGCCTATTACCTGTCAAACGGAGCGACTTACATCTCGGTAGATGGTACGGAGTACCTCAACATTATGCCCTATTGGGACTGGTCGATGATTCCCGGAACCACCGTACCTTATCTAACTAATTTGCCCAATAGAAACAACTGGGGAACTACACGCGGGAAAACAACATTTGTCGGTGGAGCCTCAGACGGAACCTACGGCGCGAGTACTGTAGATCAGAATAAAGAAGGACTTTTCGCGAAAAAAAGTTGGTTTTTCTTCGATGACGAAATTGTTTGTCTCGGCGCGGGTATTTACGATTACAGCGATAGAAATGTTCGTACAACAATTGACCAACGAATCATGCAGACAACTTCTTACATCTTTGAAAATGGAGCTACAAATGAAGAAATGAAGTCGGTAAGTTCATCCGTATATACCGGTAATAATCTGAAATACATCCGAAACGGTAAGACAGCTTATTATTTCCCGGAAAATCAATCGGTAAACTACACCATGAAATCTCAGTCCGGTTCGTGGTACGAAGTTAATAGCACCCTATCTCAAGACGCGGTAAGCGGTTATGTATTCTCACTTTGGATTGACCACGGAAGTAAACCTTTCAATAGCGGTTATAGCTACATAGTTGTACCCGGCATTGAGACAGCTCAACAGGCAAAAGCCTATGACATGTCTCAGATTGAAATAATTTCCAACACAAAACTTCTACAGGCGGTAACGAATAAAAAACTGAACGTTCACGAAGTCGTTTTCCATCAACCCGGCTCCGTTACAATCAACGACGTGGCAATCAAAGTCAGTGCTCCTTGCGTGTTGTTGATCCAAAACGACTCGTTGTTTTCCATAGCCGATCCTACTCAAAGTCTTTCGTCCATCACACTCACATTGACAAAAGGGAATTCCGAAACCACAGAAGATATCCAACTTGGAACTTCCGCCGAAACGAAAGGCTCAACCGTCTCGTTTGTAGCCAAACTGCCTTCAGCAACCGCTCTATATGACTTGTCCGAATCAAATTCCAAATCGGTTAGAGCCAGAATCGTTCAGGGGAATCTGCTCATAGAATCCGATAATCCGGCGCAGGTTAATGTGCAAATCTTCAATACTGCCGGACAAATCACTTACGATGATTTGTTCAGC
>JBKEBE010000070.1:0-24702 GCA_047973025.1 Paludibacteraceae bacterium | reverse complement strand
GGAATGGGGGGTCTCAAAGAAAGTACTTGTAATTCCACCTGTGTAGGAATGGTCGGCAGACTGTCTACCGGCAAGGAGCTGTAATGACGACGTATCTCCGCGGGTGTCGCTTCAATGTTTTTTACCAATTCTTGCTGCATTTGCTGTACCATACTCTTGTTACGATAGCGCTCGCGCATATCTTCTTTCAAAGCGGAAATTGATTTATGCAGATACTCTTCCGCTTTGGCAACGGAACCAACGTTAGCCACATAGGCATCAATTTCACGATCAGCCATTTCTATAATAGCACTTTCATTGACGGTTATACTGTCGATTGCCGCCTGATGCAGAAAAAGCTTCTCGACCGCAATTTGTTCCGGTAGTGTACAGTAGGGATCTCCCTCTAAAGAAACGCGTCTGATGGTGGCGTCTTGTATTATGGACTCAATATCCGATTTGAATATGGCTTGATCGCCCACAATCCATATCACTTCATCAATAACATGATTTTTTGTCTGTGAAAAGCTGTTGAAAGCCAATAGAATAGACACGATTGTCAGAAATATTTTATACATGTTTTTTAGGTTCAATTGTTTTTGTGTCAAGGTTTTTGATGTTTAGATAGTCGCATCCTACTTTTTCTTGATAAAATTAATTTCGCCGTTTCTTAATGCGTCGTTGTAGATGCTTTTTTCAAATTCGATGATAAAGTCTGCTTTCTTCTTATTTATAATCGTATTTGGAATATGTTTTTTTGCCATCTCATAGGGTTCAGTTTCTCCCGAAGGAATTGCTTTTGTGATACGCAGATAATAGAGTCTGGTACTGTCTGCTGTTTCGGTAAACCGGGTATTCAGAACAAAATCTTTTGAATCTTCGACAACAAAAGGCGCTCTTCTCAAAATTTCAGAAAGGGGTGTCCATTCATTAAAATAGTCAAAGCTGATGGCGTTTTGCAAACTGTATTTTTCGAGACTTTCCAACGATTTCGTATCGGCATCGCGTAACCATTGATTTACTTCGTTCAATTGTGGGGCGTCTTTGGGGACTATTAGTAGCATCCCTTGGATGATGTTTTCTTCGAGTTGCAACCTATGTTTGTATTTCTGGTAGAATGCCGCTATATCTTCTTCCGAAACTTTTGTTTCTACGCGTTGCACCACTAAAGCCTCCTCGTAGGCATGAATAATCAACGATTTTCTATATTCTTCGACAAGTGCGTCAATTTCGGAAGTATGGTTGATATTTCGTCGGGCATTGTCGTACATCAAGACGTCGGTTACCCATTTTTGAATGTACCTGTCAGCGATATCGGCACTATCAATGATCGATGATCCGGTCGGGATTATTTTGTCTATTTCATTCTTGTATAGAAATTTTCCGGCGACTTCCAGCACCGGTTCTTTTTTTTCTGAAGTGACTGGCAGTTTTTTGCAGGAAAAGACCAGAAAGACCGTAAATAATATCAACGGGAATTGCTTCATCTGAGCTGAAAATCCGATTATTCGATTTTTTAATAAGTAGGAATACCAAAATAAATGTTCAAAGGTAGAACAATTATTTTGGCATTTGCTGAAATTTAGTTTTTCTTAACCGTTTTCAGTACTTTTTCGTCAATGGATACGGGATATTCCCGACGAAGATGGCTGATCCATGTTTTTTCGAGGTAATCTTGATAATCTGCTGTTACAGTTCCGCGTACATCGGTATAATTTTCGGGCTTGGTTCCCAATTTTTTCCCGGATATAAAGTAAAAAGGATATTCTTCGGTAGGTGTATATTTTGATTTCTTGAAAATCTTTCCGTCAATAACCGGATTCTCTCCTTCCGCCCAAAGTCCTTTTTCTGTTTTTACATACTGAATCGAGTCATTCAACCGTTGTTGAAGGTATTTATCGACAGAATCTTTTTCGGCTTTTTTTACAATCAACTTAGCTGCTTTTAGCGTTTCTTTATCCTTTGCATAAACGATACGTCCTTTGTAGTGGGGCTTATCCCACGTATATTTTGATTTGTTCGCGTTGAAATATTCGGAAAGTCCGTCAGTGTCTTTGGATGCTTTGTCCCATACTTCGCGGTTCATAATTTCAAAAAGCAAGATCCCATCGTGGTACTCATTCTCCAGATTCCGATAGTCGGGATATTTTCCGGATAATTGTGTCTTTTCGTAGGCTCGTAATCTGTCAGAGATGTACTGATTGAACGATTCTTTGATGTAATCGCTCCTTACACCACCTCTGTAGCTGCGATTTGCCAGGTAGTTGTTAAACTCTTCCTGTGTAATATTAACATCGGCAAAAGAAGCGATTGGAGCATTGAGTTTGTTGATTTCAACTGTAAAAAGCGAATCGTTTGGCGCGTATTTTTCGGTAAGGTTGTAATAGTCGGCAAGCGCGTTGTCTGAAACACGATAGTTGTATTGACTTTTCAGATCGTCAATAAACGAATCGTTACTTTGTTGTCCACGTTCGTTTTGTTTGATTTCATTTTCAAGTTGCGATTTCATTTCGTCGTAGGTTCCCATGGTTTTTTTGTCAATTAATTGGATGATATGCCACCCGTATTGGGAACGAATCGGCTTTGTAAAATCGCCTTTGTCTTTTAACGCGAATGACGCCGCTTCAAATTCGGGAATCATCCGTCCGCTGCCAAACCAGGGTAGTTCGCCTTTTTTACTTGCTGACCCGGGATCTTGTGAAAATTTTGTCGCCAACTCGCCGAAATCTTGTCCGGCTTTGATTAAATTATAGATGGAATCGGCTCTTTGTCCAATTGCCGGATTTTGTGTCGGGTCTTCCCGATTCTCCGTCAGCAGAATGTGGGCAACTTTTACTTCCCCCGGCGATTGACGCTTATTCATTACTTTAATGAGATGGTATCCCAAAAACGTCCGAACCGGTTTGGAAACCTTACCAACGGGTGTGCTGTATGCCATTTTTTCAAAAGTGTAGGGAGTGCGCATAGCCGATATCCAACCTACGTAACCGCCATTCTGAGCAACGCTCGGATCTTCGGAGACTTCGCGAGCTAATTTCTCGAAATCTTCTTTTTGAGCCCGCTCATAGTATGTCTTAATTTTGTTAAATGATTCTAAAGTGTCTTTAGCGGTGCCGGATTGGGGTATTCGTACCAAAATATGTGCTACTTCAACTTCATTTTGTTTTCGTTCGTACGCTTCTCGCGTCAATTTTTCTTTACCGGCATCATCAGTTAAATACTGCTCGGCTAACTGATTGCGATACATTTCAAATTCATTTTTAAACGATTGGGTTGTATCCAATCCCTGAGCGATAGCTTCTTCTACTTTCAGCTTAAAATTCACGAATAAATCGACATATTCATCCAATGACTTTTTATCCACCGTGTTATTTGAATTATTCTTATTGTAAATGTATTCAAATTCGGACAAATGAACGTCCTTCCCGTTAATGGTCATCAGGGTAGGGTCCGACTGCTGCTGTGCCGAAAGGGCGGAAAGGGTTAAAAGGATGCTTAATAGTGAAGTGAAATAAAGTTTCATAATTTTCTTGGTAAAATTGATTTTAATGATTACGAAATGTTAAACGTACATTCTTTATATAAATTGTATAAATTCGAAAATAGGAAGAACTGACTTAATATTCGTTGTTATTGCTATTTGAAGCTAAAAAGTGCCTATTCTCCCCGACTGTAATTTGGGGCTTCACTGGTAATGGTTACATCGTGTGGGTGATTTTCAATTACGCCGGCACTGGTAATTCGGGTAAATTTAGCGTTATGTAGTTCGGAGATATTGCGCGCTCCACAGTATCCCATGCCGGATCTAAGTCCTCCAATCATCTGATACACAACTTCAAATAGTGACCCTTTGAAGGGAACACGAGCTGAAATCCCTTCGGGAACGAGTTTCTTAATGTCATCTTCCATGTCTTGAAAGTAACGGTCTTTCGAGCCTTTCTCCATGGCTTCGAGCGAACCCATACCCCGGTAGGACTTGAATTTACGTCCGGCAAATATAATAGTTTCTCCGGGACTTTCCTCCACGCCGGCAAGAAGTGAACCTGCCATGATGGTGTCGGCTCCGGCAGCGAGTGCTTTCACGATATCTCCCGAATATCGGATTCCGCCGTCGGCAATGATCGGAATACCTGACCCCTGCAATGCGTGAGCCACCGCATATATGGCAGAAAGTTGTGGAACACCGACTCCGGCGACAACGCGCGTGGTACAGATTGAGCCGGGTCCAATTCCCACTTTAACAGCGTCAGCGCCGGCTTCAACCAGTGCGAGAGCTGCTTCGGCAGTAGCTATATTTCCAACGATTATTTCCACATCTCCAAATCGAGCTTTCACGCGTTTTAGCGCGTCAATTACTCCTTTGGAATGTCCGTGAGCCGTATCAATCACTATTGCATCTACCCCGGCTTCGACCAATGCTTCGATACGTTCATTGGTATCGTAGGTAATTCCTACCGCAGCTGCTACTCTCAGTCGTCCTCTATCGTCCTTGCAGGCCATCGGCTTATCTTTGGCTTTTGTAATGTCCTTGTACGTAAGTAACCCGATTAATTTTTTATTTTCATCTACTACCGGTAATTTCTCAATCTTATACTGTTGCAGTATTTCAGCGGCTTCTTCCAAATTCGTCGATCGGGTGGTCGTTATCAAATTTTCCTTGGTCATTACCTTGTCGATACTTTTTTCCATATCTCGCTGGAAACGGAGATCTCTGTTGGTAACAATACCCACCAAATAACCCTTTTCATCCACTACCGGAATGCCTCCGATTTTATATTCAGCCATCAACGACAAAGCTTCGGATACGGTAGCTCCCTTTCGGATTGTTACCGGATTGGAGATCATTCCGTTTTCGGCACGCTTTACCACGCTGACTTGTTTGGCTTGCTCCGCGATAGTCATATTCTTATGAATCACTCCTATGCCTCCTTCACGCGCAATGGCAATAGCCATTTTTGCTTCCGTAACCGTATCCATGGCGGCTGAAACGATGGGGATTTTCAAGTCAATGTTTTTTGTGAAACGCGTGGTAAGGTTAACTTCGCGGGGAAGTACTTCGGAATAGGCGGGAATTAGCAACACATCATCAAAGGTGAAGCCTTCAAATTGGATTTTATCTGCAACAAATGACATAGAATTAATTTTAGGAGAGTTTGTACCTATGAAAAATATTGCCTGCAAATTTAATCATTTTTTGCGGGTTTTTGCTTTATTTCTACATGAAAAAAACTTTTTCAGCGAAAGAAGTACTTTGGTTTCGAATCCGAAAGATTCATTGAAAGAATAGTTTAGTAGGATTGGAAAACATCTTTCAAGCAGGTAGTCAATGTTTCGGGTTAGAGGTCTTTTGCTAATTTTATCCATTCGAACGCGGGTGTGCTTTTTTCTATGCTATCAGACCATTTATCGCCATCAAACGAGAAACAGGCTGTGGATGCGGTTGGTAAATTATCAAGTCTTATCCCCCAATGATTCACGAGTTCGGTTAATCCCGGATTATGTCCTACCAGCAAGCAATTTTCAACCCAATCCGGAATTGTTGCAAGAATCTGAACAATCGTATCAGCGGACGGTAAATATAGTTTTTCACAAAAATCAATTTTTTTTTCCGGGAAATTCATGGTTTATGCTACGAGCGTGGCTGTCTCACGGGCTCGCATGGCAGCTGAAGAAAGAATATAGTCCGGAGCGCCCATCTGACAGCTATGTATTTTCCCATTTCCACGGCATTATCCCGACCCCTTGGGAGAAGATGTCTCTCATAGTCGGTTTTTTCAAGGTTGTAGGATTCTGTCTTGCCGTGCCGTAAGATAATCAGTATTTTCATTTCTCAGGTAATATAAACTCAAAGAAAAACCGGATGCTCCATTTTGGAAATTAATTCATGTATTCTATGTGCGAATTTTAGGATATCATTTTTTAAAATCTTATTGTCAGATGTTTACTTCCAAAATGCGGGGGTAAAAATCATCAACACGGTATATAACTCCAATCTCCCCACAAGCATAATAAACGACAAGAACCATTTGCTGAATTCGGGTATGGCGGAGAAATTCCCGACAGGTCCTACCGAGCCAAATCCCGGTCCCACACAACTCAGGCAAGAAAGCATACTCCCGATTGATTCCGGTATTCCCATTCCGGAAAGGAGCAATATCATCGTTCCGATAAAGATTAAAAAGAAATATAGCAGGATGAAACCCATAACACGAGAATGTACGTCGTCCTTGATAACGTAATTGTTGTATTTAATCGGAATGATTGCCGAAGGGTGTATCAGACGTTTGAACTCATAGTACCATGTTTTAGCGGCAATCATTATCCGGACGACTTTTATTCCTCCGGCGGTCGAACCGGCAGAGCCTCCTATAATCATAATTATTACGATTAGAACGAGTGTAAACGGCTTCCATGTTGTGTAGTCAACTGTGGCGAAACCGGTAGTAGTTATCAACGATGATACGGTAAAAAATGAATCTCGAAATGCTTTCTCTATATTTGCAAACTGTATATTCTCAGAGAAATCGATGAGCGAAAAGGTAATTATTATAGTAATTACGAACAGAATGGATAAATACCCGCGCAATTCTTCGCTTTTCCAGATTTTCTTAAAATTTCGTTTGTACGCGAAAAAGTACATCGCAAAATTGATACCTGCCAATAACATAAAGATGGAGATCACATACTGTACATAGGTGGACGAACCCCAATAGGCAATACTTGCTTGTTTCGTGGAGAATCCGCCCGTTGCTATTGTAGCAAACGAATGTGTTACCGCGTCAAATAACGACAATCCTCCGATTTTGAGCAATATCGTTTCTACCACAGTTAGCGAGACATAGACAATTAAAAGGATGCGAGCTGTGTCATTTAGTTTAGGACTAAATTTTTCTTTCGTGGGCCCGGTTGTTTCGGACACAAACAAATGTGCTCCGTTAACTCCCAGTATAGGTAAAATGGCCATTGAAATTACAATAATACCCAATCCTCCTAACCAATGAGTCATGGAGCGCCAAAACAGCATTCCGTAAGACAGTTCTTCGATATTATTCAGGATGGATGCGCCCGTGGTGGTAAAGCCGGACATGGTCTCAAAAAAAGCATCGGTATAGGATGGAATGGCACCACTCAGCCAAAAAGGCAACGCGCCGGCAAGTGAAAAGACAACCCAAGTGGCAGTTACCATTATAGCACCTTCTCTTTTACCGATTGTATGCACCGCTTTTCTGTTGGCAAAAGCTAAAATCAACCCAACCGCGAGACAGATACCCGCGGTCAAAAGAAAGTAAATGCCGTCCTTTTCTCCGTAAAAAAGTGAAACGGATAGAACCGACAAAATAACTAAGCTTTCGACTAACAGTAACTTCCCGATAATTTGAAAAACAAGTTTGAAGTTGATTTCCGCACGTTTTAAATTTAAAAGTGACATTTTTAATAATGAGTTTTATTCTTTCCAAAAATGAGGTGTAAATAATAAGAGAACAGAATATAGTTCTAAGCGTCCAACGAGCATAATGAATGCTAAAAACCATTTACTGAATGTAGGAATATCAGAGAAACTATGCGAAGGTCCAAGTTGTCCTAAACCCAGCCCTACATCACTCATACAAGTTATCATTCCGCTGAGCGACTCTTCAAATCCCAGTCCGGAGATTCCAAGGATAAATGAACCTACTACGATAATTAATAAATAAATCATGACAAAGGCGACCACCCGGATTATCGCATCGTCTTTCATGGCTTTACCCTCGTAACGTACAATAATTACGGCATTGGGATGAACAAGTCTTTTGAACTCATTGTAGCACATTTTGAGGATGATGGCAACACGAACCATTTTGATTCCCCCCGACGTAGAGTAAGAAGACGCTCCGGAAATCATCAATATTAACAATACAATCCACGTATAGGGACTCCACAACGTGTAATCTTCGGTAGAAAGTCCCGCGGATGTAATACAGGAAGTGGTAATAAAAAGACTGCTTCGAAAACTTTGCTCAAAACTAGTCCATGTCAGCCCTGAGTTAAAATCAATGTGGGAAAGAAGGATAATCAAAGTAGAAATGCACAAAGCACCAACGTAGTACTTCAATTCGTCGTTTTTTAGAATTTTATCAAATCTTCCGGTTACTAATAAATAAAACAGAATAAAGTTAACCCCTGAAAGAAACATAAAAACAATGATAACGTACTCGATAACAGACGAATTCCAAAAAGCAATACTTGCTTGTTTCGTTGAAAATCCGCCCGTGCTGATGATAGACAGTCCGTGGTTGACGGCATCAAACCAATTCATTCCGGCAACGCGAAGCGAAATAACGATTAAAACGGTAAGCGATATATAAACCGAAAACATGATGACGGCAGTCTGACTTATTTTCGGCATGAATTTTTCTTTTGTAGGAGTCGTTGTCTCGGAAGAGAAAAGTTGAAATCCACCACCACCCAAAACAGGAAGAATTGCCAGAAAAATAACCACGATACCCAAACCGCCAATCCAGTGTGTCATGCTCCGCCAAAATAAAATATTGTACGGAAGGGATTCGATATTATCCAGAATCGTAGTTCCGGTCGTCGTAAAGCCGGATAGTGTTTCAAAAAAGGCATCCGTAAAACGCGGAATACTTCCACTCATCCAAAATGGGAGCGTCCCCAACAGTGTGTAGAACAACCAGACGAGCGTAACGATTATTGCTCCTTCACGCCTACCCATTTCGGGTTTGACATCTCTTCCATACAGGTAACCTCCTAATCCTAATACAAACGATATTCCTGCTGCAATCAGATAATAATGAATAATATTGTATTCCTTGTACACAATTGCCACTATTGTCGGCAACAGTAAGAAAAAAGTCTGAATCATTGTCAGACCTCCTAAGACCCTGATTATCAACTTTAGATTTAAGTCTTTATTCATAAGTCAAACAAGAAAATAGCTTTTTTAATTCCAGGCAAGGTTAATTGAATAAAGATTCGACCTTTCTGATGGTGGATGAAGCACAAAAAACGATAATGTGATCGTCTGGCAGAATCTGTGTGTTTCCGTATGCGATTGCTCCCACTCCATCTCGTACTATGCCTCCGATATTAACATTTTCAGGCAGGCGAATGTCTTTAATCTGAGACTTGGTAACTTTGGACCCCGGCTTAGCTACAAATTCGACTACTTCGGCATCTACGGATGTTAAACTTCTCACATCCAGCACATCGGCATCCAACGTTAGCTGATAAATGTAGCTGGCAGCCAGTAACTTCTTATTGACAACCGTACCGATATCCAGTTCTTCGGCTAACTGAATGTAATCTATGTTCTCTACTTCTGCTATTGTTTTTTTTACCCCCAGCCGTTTAGCTTCCAAACAAGCCAAGATATTCGCTTCGGAATTGGCCGTCGTGGCGACAAACGCGTCAATCTCTTCGATACTTTCTGCTCGAAGCACATCTACATTTCGTCCGTCTGCATTAATTACCAGTACGTCATTCAAACATTCAGCCAAATGATAGCATTTTTCTTTATCTCGTTCGAGCATCTTTACATGGATATGGGACGGAAGATTTTTGATGGTGTTTTGAGCGATCCGACTTCCTCCCATTATCATCACATTTCTAACCTGAAAATCTTTTTTGCCGGTCTCCTCTCGAAGAAAATCAATATTTTCTTTCATGGTAACGAAATAAACGATATCGTTGACCTGTATCTCGTCATTTCCTTTGGGTATGATTGTTTTACTTTTACGATTAATCGCTACCACACGATATTTCCCGTGATCAAAGTAACCGGAATTGAATTTTCGATTGAGAATAGGCACATCTTCTCTAATTTTTATTCCGAATAGAATCAGGGCTTTATCGTGAAAACTCATACTCTGCCTAAGCCATGGATACTGAAGTGATTCTACAATTTCATTAGCGGCTAAGGTTTCCGGAAGGATTAGGTAGTCAACTCCCAAATGAAGAAAAAATTCTTTGTGTTTTGGCAATAAATATTCGTTATTTTCTATGCGAGCCAGCGTTTTGTCTGCTCCAAGATTAGTCGCCAACATGCACGCCGTCATATTTACCGATTCATTCGGCGTAACGGCAATAAACAAATCAGCTTTGTCAACTCCTGCCTCTTTTAAACTTTCGATGGATGTAGGATCACCTACCCGGGTCAGCAGATCATAATTCATTTCCAAATCGACAAGTCGCTCCGGATCTGCATCTATAAGTGTAGTGTCCATACTTTCGCGTGCCAAAAGCTTAGCAAGATGAGTGCCAACTTCGCCGGCACCGGCAATTATTACTTTCATATCTTTGTTTCCCGATTTTTATCTTCTGTCAGCGAGTTTCAACTACTTTTCTTTTAACTTTTACTGTCTCTTGCGCTGTTTCCACTTCTTTTTGAATCCTTTTATAAATACCTTCAGCATCCAATCCGAACATGTTATAGAGTTCTTCAGGAGTGCCATGTTCAACAAATGTATCGGGAATGCCAAGTCGCGTTACTTCTGCAAAATAGTTATTATCAGACATAAATTCCAATACGGAACTCCCGAAACCACCATCAATCACACCATCTTCGACGGTAATTATTTTATTAAAATTTTTTCCTATTTCATGTAACAGTTCTTTGTCTAACGGTTTTAGAAATCGGGCATCGTAGTGGGCAACACGTAGTTCAGTTTCATTTTCAATCATGTTAATCGCTTTTTCAACCGGATATGCCATTGTCCCAATACTAATTACAGCTAAATCCTTTCCGTCTTTCAGGCATTCTCCTTTCCCAATAGTTTGCTCCTGCCAATTATTGTTGTGCCAATTCATGTTAAACCCTTTGCCACGCGGATAACGTATTACAAACGCGCCTTTTTCGGGAAGTTGGGCGGTGTACATCAAGTTACGAAGTTCCATCTCATTGCGTGGCGCACAAATTGTAAGATTGGGAATACAACGCATGTAAGCCAAATCAAACAAACCGTGATGGGTAGCCCCGTCGGAACCGACGATACCTGCTCGATCCAGACACATGACAACCGGCAGTTTCTGTAGTGCTACATCATGTATGACATTGTCGTAAGCGCGTTGCATAAACGATGAATAGATATTGCAGAAAGGAATCATTCCTTCTTTTGCAAACCCGGCAGAAAACGTAACCGCGTGTCCTTCGGCAATACCTACGTCAAATACCCGATCGGGGAAGCGTTGTTGCATGATGGTCATGGAGCATCCGGAAGGCATTGCCGGCGTTACACCGACGATATTTTTATTCAATTTTGCTAATTCCAATAATGTTTTCCCAAATACATCCTGAAATAGTGGCGGTTCTACATTTCCATTGTTGCAAACTAATCTTTCGCCTGTTGCGGGATCAAATTTTCCGGGCGCGTGCCACAGCGTTGATGATTTTTCGGCAGGGGCATAGCCTTTCCCTTTTTGGGTAATGATGTGTAGGACTTTTGGACCTTTGAAGTTTTTTATTTCAGAAAATATGCGAACCAAATTCTCAACATCATGCCCATCTATCGGACCAAAATAGCGGATATTCATCCCTTCAAAAATATTGTGATCTTTCTGGGTAAGAGCCGTTTTCAGACTATTGTTGAACCGTATAATTTTATTCTTTTTGTTTTCATCAATCAGCAGTAGTTTTTTAAGGATATTGGCAAATCTAAAACGAATTTTGTTGTAAGCTCTCGAAGTGGTAATATCAACCAAATACTGCGTAAATCCGCCATGAATTGGGTCTATCGCCATTTGATTATCATTCAGAATAATGAGTAAGTCATTTTTATCCATCGAAGTATTATTTAACCCTTCAAAAGCAAGACCGCCGGTCATGGAGCCATCGCCGATTACCGCCACTACTTTTCGGGGCTCACCTCTCATTTGAGCGGCGACAGCCATACCCAGTGCCGCCGAAATGGATGTGGAAGCGTGTCCTACACCGAACGCGTCGTACTCGCTTTCTTCAATTTTTGGGAAGCCACTGATACCTCCTAATTGACGATTGGTGTGAAAAACATCTCGTCTTCCGGTCAATATCTTATGCGCGTAAGCCTGGTGCCCGACATCCCAAACTATCCGATCGTATGGCGTATTGAAAACATAATGAAGTGCTACTGTGAGTTCAATTGCTCCTAAGTTTGATCCCAAATGTCCCGGGTTTTGAGCAACCTCGTCGATGATAAAATTTCGAAGTTCATCACAAACAATATTCAAATCTTCCTTTCTAATCTTTTTCAGATCATCCGGCGAGTTGATATTATTCAGGTATTTATAGTTTTGCTTTGTCATCCTCTACTGTTAGACGGGTTACATAAAAAGTGTAGAATATCCATTTTGCTTTATAATCAACAAGATAGGTATTTTCTCATTAACCTCGTTGTATCGTGCAAAAATAATACATTTTTATCGGTAACGTATTTTTTTAACAATCTATTTGTTTTTTATTCCGCTTCAAAATAGCTGTATTTCCGGCTATTCCAATTTCAAAAATCTACGATGATTGAAATACGGAGGATGCTAAAATGTGAATATCCATCTAATTGTAAGTCAAGATATTAAATTGTTCATAACCCTAAAAGGAATTGTCGCTTTAAATTCAATTAGACGACAACTCCCCAAATCAAATTTGATTCGGGGAGTTGTTCCTTAATATCTTATAGATCTATGATTATCAGGGCTTATTTACATCATTCCACCCATTCCGCCACCGCCCATAGGCATTTGTGGAGCCGGATTTTCTTCTTTTTTATCGACAATGACACATTCTGTGGTTAAGAACATCCCGGCGATAGACGCGGCATTTTCCAAGGCAACACGGGTTACTTTCGCAGGGTCAACAACACCGGCTTCAAAGAAGTTTTCGTATTTATCCATACGGGCGTTGTATCCGTAATCGCCTTTGCCCTCGCGTACTTTCTGCACGACTACGGCACCTTCTTTACCCGCATTGGCTACTATCTGACGAAGAGGTTCTTCAATGGCGCGTTTTACAATTTCAATACCGGTTTGTTCATCGTCATTATCGGCTTTTACTTTATCCAACCCATCTATCGAGCGAATGAAAACTACTCCACCACCGGGAACGATTCCTTCTTCGATGGCTGCGCGAGTTGCGTGAAGCGCATCGTCAACACGGTCTTTCATCTCTTTCATTTCTACTTCACTGGCTGCTCCCACGTAAAGCACGGCTACACCGCCCGACAATTTAGCAAGGCGTTCTTGTAGTTTTTCTTTGTCGTAGTCTGACGTTGTCGTTGCAATTTGCGATTTGATTTGTCCGATACGGGCTTGGATAGCTTCTTTTTCTCCCGCGCCGTTTACGATGGTCGTATTGTCTTTGTCAACGGAAACTTTTTCGGCTGTACCCATCATCTCGAGGGTAGCATTTTCAAGTTGGATGCCTTTTTCTTCGGAAATAACGGTACCACCGGTTAAGATGGCTATGTCTTCCAACATTTCTTTGCGGCGGTCGCCAAATCCGGGCGCTTTTACGGCACAGATTTTTAACGAACCGCGAAGACGGTTGACTACCAATGTCGTTAAAGCTTCACTGTCCACGTCTTCCGCGATAATCAAAATTGGACGTCCGCTTTGCGCTGCCGGTTCCAAAATAGGAAGCAATTCTTTCAAGTTGGAGATTTTTTTATCGTAGATGAGAATTTGGGGTTTTTCAAATTCTACTTCCATCTGCTCGGTATCGGTTACAAAATAAGGTGATATGTAACCGCGGTCAAACTGCATACCTTCTACCACTTCGATAGTAGTTTCGGTTCCCTTGGCTTCTTCGATGGTAATTACGCCGTCTTTGGATACTTTACGCATCGCGTCGGCAATCAGTTTTCCGATGCGGGAATCGTTATTGGCTGATACTGTGGCAACTTGCTCGATTTTGTCGTAGTTATCGCCAACTGTTTTCGCTTGTGAAGCAATGCTTTTTACAACCGATTCTACAGCCTTGTCAATTCCACGCTTTAAATCCATCGGATTGGCTCCGGCGGTAACATTTTTTAGTCCCACGTTTACGATCGATTGAGCCAAAACGGTAGCGGTGGTCGTTCCATCTCCCGCGTCATCGCCGGTTTTAGATGCGACTTCTTTTACCAATTGGGCACCCATATTTTGGTAAGCGTCTTCCAATTCGATTTCTTTGGCTACCGTAACGCCGTCTTTGGTAATTTGTGGGGCACCAAATTTCTTTTCCAAAATTACATTGCGTCCTTTCGGTCCAAGGGTTACTTTTACTGCGTTTGCCAACTCGTCAACTCCTTTTTTCAGTTGATCGCGAGCATCAATATTAAATAAAATTTCTTTTGCCATTTTTATATCTCTATTTTTTGTAATTTACAATTTAGAATTTCTGATGAAGCGTAAATTCTATATAATCGCCAATATATCGCTTTGGCGCATAACAAGGTATTTCTCGCCTTCCCACTCTAATTCGGTACCGGCGTATTTTCCGTAAAGTACGTTATCGCCTTTTTTTACGACCATTTCTTCGTCTTTGGTTCCGTTTCCGGTAGCGAGAACTTCGCCTTTGAGGGGTTTTTCTTTCGCCGAATCGGGGATGATGATTCCGCTAACTGTTTTTTCTTCTGCCGGTGCCGGTTTTACAAGCACGCGGTCTGCCAATGGTTTAATGTTCATAATGATACTTTTTTTATGTTTTGTTCGAAATATGCCGTTTAATGTTCTTTCATTTTAGCGAAATATGTGCCAATTGGTTTTTAAAGAAATTTTGGCATAAAATGAATGGCGATGAGTACTTGGTAAGCGAGAACCTGACAAGATGTCATTTTTTATTGGCTGTTTTGGCAAGAAAAAGGAGTTTGTATAAGTCAAATAATTGCAGTGATGGGTTTTTCCCCGTTAGATTTTTGTACAAAGATAACTTCAACAGCGGATATAATGCAGAAAATAAACGTATAAGATTCTTGTTTTTTATTTGAATGAACGTTTGAAGCAGTTTCGATTGTTTGGCGAGGAAAGGATATCTTCCGGTTTGATAAAGCAGGTATAAATTGCGTGTTCCTTCTTCGGTTTTTCGGATGAAAGTCTGGTTGTCATCCAAGCCTTTATGAATAAGTGGATTGTCAATTTGGTGTATTTCACAACGAAGCTCCGCTATCCGGTGCCCGAAGAGCGTATCTTCATGTCCGTAACCGCTGATGGTTTCGTCAAATCGGATTTTTTGAAAAACGGATTTGGCAATTAAAAAATTAAACGTGGAAAAGTGGGAGTACTTGCCGTCTTTTTCTCTTTCAGTCGCTGTTTTGGCTTCTCGCTTTCTACCGTATTTAAGGCGAAGGCTGTACGCCGGATCGTTATTGCCGGGTTCATAGGCTGTCCCACCGATTACGACACATTCGTCGTGGCAGAAAGGAAGGTATTTTTCAATAAAATGCGTTGTGGAAACTTCCGCGTCGCAGTCAAGGAAGAGCAAATGATTGTATTTGGCTTTGTCGGCTAACAAATTGCGGATGGCGGAGCGCCCGACATTATCGGTCAGAATTTCATACTCGCAAAACGGTAATGACGCGATACGTTTATTTTCAGCCAAAAACAGGGTCGAGCCATCTTCCACCACCCGAATTTCAAAGTCCACAAACGTATCCGTTGCCCGTGAGTGCAATTCTTTCACAAGCCGGGTAACATCGTAATTATATACGGGGATAAGGATGGATAGCATATTCGTTAAGTGTGGATTAGTTTGCTGTATTCGTAGATTCGATTAGTCGTATTAAGATTTTTTCTTCGTTCTCCCAATTGACTTTTTGCTTGGCTTTTCGCGTGTTTTGTTTTTTTTGGAGATATTCTTGCTTATTCTCAAAAATAAATTCGATGGTTTCCGCAATGTGTTTTGGGTCATGATTTTGAATAAAATACCCCACATCGTATTGATTGATAATATTTTCTAATTCAACTAATTTGGATGACAATACCGGTATTTCGGAATGAATGTAATCAAACAATTTATTGGGTAGCGAAAAATGGTAATTCAGGTTGGTATCTTTGTCAATAGCCAGTCCCAAATCGGCGTTCATCGTATATTGTCGCAGATCAGAGAAAGGCATTTTAGGCATGAAAATAACTTTTTGCCCCAGCTTATTTTCTTGTACTATTTTTTTTAAAGTAGGTAGCGCGTCGCCGTTTCCGCAAATCAACAATAGAAAATTATCGGTCAGATATTTCATGGACATACAAGCTTCTTCCGCTCCACGCTGCATATTAATTCCGGTTCCTTGGAGTATTACGATATTTTTGTTTGGTGGTAGATTTAACTCTTCTCTTGTTTTTAGTTTTTCAGGGATAAAAGTGGGTGGGATATTTCTTACTACCGTAATTTTTTTGTGATACTTTTCGATATAAAGATTTGAAATCGAATTATTTACAGTAATGATTCTGTCTAATCTCGGAAAAATACTTTTTTCAATTTTTTCCCATACCTTTTGCACCTTGGGACGTGAAACCAATTCGGGGACTTCGGTAAAATATTCGTGTGTGTCGTAAATAATTTGCTTTCTCCGAATTTTTGACGCTAAGTAAGCCCCCAGAAGCGTATCCAAATCATTGGTATAAATCAAATCTACGTCGGCAAAAATGAGAAAGCAGAATAAACGGATATTGTATTCGGCATAAAACAACGCTCCTTTATTAAAAAAATGTTTTATACGCCTTGTTTTGTAGCTCCTTTTAAGGGGAAGACTGTCGGGGAGCAGCCGTCCGGTTTCGGTTACATCATAACCACATTTGACCAACGCAGTACAAGTTTTATGTACACGTTGGTCGGTAGCTAAATCGTTTGTTACACAGACTACTGCTCTTTTCATCGTACTTCCACCAAATAATTCATAATTTTCTCATATAATCTCCTGCTGTACAATCCAATATCTTTCTCTACCGAAGTGTTGTGCCACAGTAAAACCAAATCTCCGTTATGTTTCCTGACTTCATCCGTTATTTGTTTAGCATACTCGAAAGCTTTAGCGGCTGTCAGATTCATATAACGGCTGTCGTATAGCGTATTGTCCATCATGGTTAAGGGGTGTAAAGTTAGTGATGTTAGTTCTAAGGTTACAGGGTTAACCCATCTGACGGATCTGCAAGTCCCTAACCGGAATCCGGCAATATCCGCGTATCCAAGCGTAAAATCATCGGTCAGTCCGGCATCAAGCAACGCCTGCATATCTTCCGGATCCCGACTTCGAAGAAAGTGGTTGCGGGTGTAAACCGTATTTTGTCCAACAGCATCATCCAATATCTTTTTCTCTTTGGCGATAAACGATGTGTCGTCACCGGCTTGGTAAGATGGATGAAGTCCTATACGAATATCGTTTTGTTTAGTCAATTCAAATAAATATTGAAAATCGTTGCTCGCTAAGTTGTGTAACGGTTTGTCCCGCGCCGATTCTCCGCCCCCCGATTTAATGAAAACAATGCTCTCTATATCCATCTCCGGTCGTTCAAGTTGTAGAATTGCACATAGGCTAAAGAGCCATGGGAATGTGAACCACGGATCAAATCGAACTCCCCCAAGAAAAGTTTGGAGAGCCTTAAATGCTTGATGGGGATTTTTCAAGCCACGTGTCAACGCGCCACCCATTCCCCGAAGATTTCGGTAATGCGCAAGTTGATCCACATCATGCGTTAAGTAGATTTTATTAAATTCTTTCTTCGGTTCAATCACATTTACTCCGGTTGACCGCAGTAGTTTTCTCAATTCATGCCCGTATTCATCCACAATAGGTTGGTGGAGAAACCCGGCACGAAACGGCAGGGAACTTTTGCCCGGAAAACGTCCGTGTTCATCTCGTTCGGTGCGATTGATGGTTTCTTCGTATCGAGTTATCAGAAAAAAAGTACTTGCAACAATATCGGCATGGAGAATTACCGTTTCTCCTGCTTTTTCGGTTTTTGGACTTCCAAATAGCATGGGGATACCTGCCCATTGCTGTAGTGGCAAATCCGGCAGAGTCTTCTCGGTCGCATATACATCCGTATTAAAAAAATGGGAAGGAATGATTACCAATTTGTAATTGGCGAATAAATCAGGATTGGACGAGTAAGCAACGGTATTTGCTACTTCGGAATTTTCATCCCCAAGCAAAAAACGAATAACGTAATCGGTTATTTTGAGCAGACGTTTCTCCATTCAAATCTATTTCAGTCTTCTTTTCTGAATATGGGAAAGGGTTACAATGCCGGCAACAACGAGTCCGATCAAAAAATCCGAATTTTTATAGACTCCCCAAACAGCGTCTTCTATGGGTAGTTTGCCCGCCACTAATCGCAAAATCCACGTTAACACCATGAACACAACGAAAACAGCAACCGCGTAGATAATTAAATTTAATTTCAATTTCATTTTTGTAAAATTATTGATTGATACAAAGTTAAACATTTTATCTCTCTTTCCAATATGTACATGGCGAAGAATCTCGAAAACCACTTGCAGTTCTAAAAAATTGAAAGGATGATACAATTGGAACGCTTTTTGTAAAATTATATTGAAAAAATCAAACGTATGAAGAACAAAATAACATTTTTCGTTTTAATAACTGTTGCAAGTTTATTTTTTTGTGATTTAAATGCGCAATCTTGGGAAATAAAAAAGGGAGAAACGTTAACGTATAAAGTAGCTTTCAGTTCCGGATTGACGGGTAGTGTAAAAGGTGGAGAAGCAACATTGAGTATAAAATCATCCACGGCAAGAATTGGAAACAATACGGTCTATCAAACTTCGCTAAAAGGTGGAACGAGCGGTTTAATAGAATGGTTTTATCAAGTTTCCAACAACTACGAATCATTCATTGACACGCAAACCAATGCGCCGGTAATGTATCGTCAAACGGTAAAAGAGAACAAATATACCAATACCGATACCGTTTTTTTCAATCAAAGTGCCAAAATTGCTACTTACAAAAACAAAAAAATAGCCATTCCGAATAATACGCACGATTTTGTTTCGATGATTTACTATGTTCGCACGTTGGACATGTCCAAACTTAAGAAAGGGGACAACTTTGTCATTCCTTTTTTCACATCAGATAAGGTAATTAATTCTAAAGTCATATACAACGGAGTGGAAAACATTCGCGCCAATTCAAAGACGACGACTTGCTACGCTTTTAAGCCGATGGTTGGCAAAGGGAAAGTATTTAATCAGGATTATCCGGCAACAATTTGGATTTCTGCCGACAGCAACCGACTTCCCGTGTTGATTGAAGCACGCATGAAAGTTGGAAAAGTAAAAATGGAATTGACCGGAAAAAATTAATCTTCGAAAGTCAAATCTCCGCCGAGATAAAGTTGATAGTCTCTATTCAGCGTTGTCAAGAAATCAGTTACATCAGCCTGCACGTTAAGCGTATCCGGACTGATTTCTTTTTTATTCATCCGCAACGTCATGATACCGTATAAAAAATTGAATCCAAGTTCGATGTCGGATATTTCATCATCCGACTGTTTTTGACGAAGTTGCGCTAAAGCGGGAAGTACTTTGTGGAATTTCGCGGTGTAAATCGCGTCTTGCCCCGATTTTAGCATTTCATGGTGGAAGTCGTCCAACTGAATAATCACGTTTTTATTCAGTTGAATGTGTCCGGAAACCTGCGCATTTTCAGCGCACATCATATCAATCAGACTTTCGTACCACTCATACAGTTTGGTCTTGTCTTCATCTGAAAGTTTATACGGTTCGATAATCTGTTGCTTGATTTTCTCCATATCCAGCCCCAAAGCGCGAATCAAATCTTCTATCTGCCACATATAGAGCAGGTATTCAACGATGTTTTGTTTCTTGAGTTGTTGGGCGATAAACATGATTTGAAGTTTTAACAAAGAGATTTTTATTGGAAGTTAAAGTTTTCGGAAACAGAATTTAGTCTTCTATTAACCAGGCGGGTTAATAACGACATTTTTTACGTGTCAAAATATTCATAAACAGCTATTTGTGTAGAATAATATCACGTTATATTAGTGTCGGGTTAATAAAAGTCTTTTTCTATCTTTTGCTTGAGTAATTCTTTGGTGGACAGCATCCCGCAAGCGGCATAAATGTCTTCGCCCCGCGAAGCGCGAATCGTAACCGTCATGCCCTTTGCTTTGAGTTGGTTTTGAAACCCGACAATGTCTTCGTAGGGTGTTCCCTCCAACGGGGTGTCGGGAATAGCGTGAAAACGGATTAAGTTTATCCGGCAACGAATACCGCTGAGAAGTCGCGTCAGTTCTTTGACATGACGCGGTGTGTCATTCACTCCTTTGAACATAATGTACTCGAACGAGACACGTCTTTGCCGTCCCAAATTCCATTTTTTTAGCTCGTTGACAACTTTTGTTATGGGATAAACCTGCTGAATCGGCATTAGTTTTCGTCTTTCATCATCAAATGGGGTGTGCAGGCTGATAGCCAGATGTGCGTTACTTTTCTCCAAAAATGTTTGCATCGCCGGAATAATACCGATAGTAGAGACTGTTATTCGTCTGGGACTCCATGCGTAACCCCAGTCGGTGGTAAGGATTTCGAGACTTTTAAGAACAGCTTCTACGTTGTCAAGCGGTTCGCCCATTCCCATATACACGATGTTCGTCAGCTTGTCAAATTCGGGAAGCGACCGGATTTGATTAACAATCTCGCCGGCAGTCAGATTTCCCTGAAAGCCTTGCTTGCCGGTCATACAGAACAAACACCCCATTTTACATCCAATCTGCGTAGAGACACACAATGTCGTCCGATTTTCATCCGGAATATAAGCCGCTTCAATAAATTTTTCGGTCTGATTGGTCGGATACAGGTATTTTTTTGTTCCATCGACAGATTCCTGAACTTTGGAAGGCGGAATCAATCCGACTATAAACTTTTCATTCAAAAGCTGACGGGCATTTTTAGACAAATTGGTCATTTCATCAATAGATTGTACTTGTTTTTTGTACAACCAATCGGCGAGCTGATTCGAGGTAAACTTTGGCAAGCCAAGCTCTTCTACAACATTTTTCAGCTCGTCAAGCGAAAGACCGAATAGGTTCTGCTTATTTTCCATTCTTTCGAAGTTTAATAAATAAAAAAACCGTGTTTTACGAAACGTAAAAAACACGGTTTCAGGTTGTTTCAAAATTGAATCTCATGGGTCTTCTACGCTTCGAAAATCTTACCAAAGGACTGTCGAATGATTATTTATCCGACCTTACCTTATTGTATTTCAAACAAGGCTTCATCCTGCATGACTGTAGCTCCGGGTGTAACACAAACACGCACTACTGTTCCCGATTTTTCGGCTAAGATGTTGTTCTCCATTTTCATGGATTCCATTACCATCAATACATCGCCATCTTTGAAGTTGTCCCCTGCATTCAGGTTGATTTTCAACACGCTTCCCGGAAGTGGTGCGTTGATGGTCTTTGCGCTTGGTTTGGCGTTGATGGGCATGGGTGCCAATTTCTCGGCAACCTTGTTCTCGCCCGGTTTGTTTTGTACTTCCTTGCGTACCAAAATAGGTGTTTTAGGTGCTTTTTGCGCTTCAGTTTGATGAATCTGAATCGAGTACGGAGTACCGTTGACTTCCACTTCGGCAACATCATCGTCAACATTTTTGATTACTACATTGTAACCATTATCATTGATAGTGAATTTATATTTTTTCATGTGTTTAAAATTTATTCTTTTACATTAAGGATACATGGAACACGCCATCCATTATTCCCTTGTGTGTAAAATTAAGTTGAAATAGCCGTTTTATGTTTTCAAAATATTACTGAAAATTATTCATGCTGTAGATTTTTGAACTCCAAGGCGAATAACGTCTTTGGATTCGATCAATAGTGAGAACGTTGCTCTCTTTGTCGTGTAAATTTTGCGTCAAATACAGATGAAGGGCTAAAAAAGCGGCAACTTCTTCGTCCGTTTTCTTAGCAGAAGTTCCTTCCGGATTGTCTGTCTTTAGTTCATTTGATTGCTTATTTTTATTCAATTCAACCAAAAGTGCTTTATTCGCTTTTATATTCTTGGAGATGACGTAAAAAGCTATGCCGATAGCAAGTAACACAAATACTACTAACATTAATGGTCCACCTTCTAACATAGTATGTTTTCCTTTTTGTCGATTAATGATTTGTTATAATGGGATATTGGCGTGTTTGCGCATCGGGTTAACCACTTTTTTGGTCTGCAGTGCTTCGAACGCGCGAATTACACGGAAGCGCGTGTTGCGAGGTTCTATCACATCGTCGATATAACCGTAAGAAGCTGCTTGATACGGATTGGCAAATTTTTCTTTGTATTCGGCTTCTTTGGCTACGATAAATTCTCGTTTTTCATTTTCATCGGTTATGCCGGCAGCAGTTTTGCCTTCCAAGACTTCGATGGCTCCCGCGGCACCCATTACCGCGATTTCTGCCGTAGGCCACGCGTAGTTGAAGTCGCCGCGAAGTTGCTTGCTGCTCATCACGTCGTGCGCTCCGCCGTAAGATTTGCGGATAGTAACCGTTACTTTAGGAATGGTTGCTTCGCCGTAAGCAAACATCAATTTGGCACCGTGAATAATAATGCCGGAATATTCTTGTCCACTTCCGGGCAAGAATCCGGGTACGTCAACAAGGGTAAGTACCGGTATATTGAAGGCATCACAGAAACGAATGAAACGAGCTGCCTTGCGAGAAGCGTCACAATCTAATACTCCGGCAAGGAAGTTAGGCTGGTTTGCGACAACTCCTGTCGAAGCTCCGTTGAGACGGGCGAATCCGACAATAATATTTCGCGCGTAATGTCGATGAACTTCCAAAAATTCTCCGTTATCGACCACAGCGTGGATGACATCGTTCATGTCGTATGGCTGATTCGGATTATCCGGTACAATGGAATTGAGTGAATCTTCAAGTCGGTCAATTGGGTCGGTGCATTTTATCAAAGGTGCTTCTTCCAAGTTGTTTTGAGGCATGTATGAAATTAGCTTCCGAATCAACATGGTAGCTTCTTCTTCCGATTCTGTTTTGAAGTGCGAGACACCCGATTTCCGCGCGTGAACGTCAGCTCCACCCAAATCTTCGGTAGTAATATCTTCTCCGGTAACCGATTTCACTACTTTAGGACCGGTTACGAACATATAACTATTTTCTTTCGTCATCAGAATAAAATCAGTCAACGCAGGTGAGTACACCGCGCCACCCGCACAGGGACCGAATATGGCTGAAATTTGTGGTACGACGCCTGACGCTAAAATATTGCGTTCGAAAATCTCGGCGTACCCGGCAAGGGATGTAACCCCCTCTTGAATACGCGCACCACCTGAGTCGTTGATACCGATGATGGGCGCTCCCATTTTCATAGCCATATCCATGACCTTGCAAATTTTTTGCGCCATGGTTTCGGACAGCGAGCCTCCAAATACGGTAAAATCTTGCGCGTACACAAATACGATGCGCCCATCGATAGTGCCATGTCCGGTAATAACGCCATCGCCTAAGTATTTCTCGTTTTCTATCCCGAAATTGTTGCAACGATGGGTTACGAACATATCTAATTCTTCGAAACTGCCGTCGTCCAGCAGTAAATCAACACGTTCGCGCGCTGTTAATTTTCCTTTTTTGTGTTGAGATGCAATGCGTTTTTCACCACCCCCTAATTTGGCTGATGCTCTTTTTTCAATTAGATCTTCAACTTTTTGTTGATTCTTCATACAGTTTTGTACTATGTAATAAAATTATATTAAATGGCTATTTAGCAGTATTTACTTCTCTTTATTCGGATTCTCACAGAGTTCAGTTAGTACACCGATGGTCGATTTCGGATGAAGAAAAGCGATATTCAATCCTTCGGCACCTTTTCGGGGAGCTTTGTCAATTAGTTGAATTCCCTTTGTTTCGGCATTCTTCAACGCTTCAGCTACTCCATCGGCAACGGCAAACGCAATGTGGTGAATACCTTCCCCTTTTTTCTCGATAAATTTTCCAACAGGTCCTTCCGGATCAGTTGATTCGAGAAGTTCTATCTTTGTGTCGCCTACTTTAAGAAAAGCCGTCTTTACACGTTGATCCGCCACTTCTTCAACCGCATAACATGTTAGACCAAGTACATTTTCATAGTAAGCAAGCGCAGATTCAATGCTTTTTACAGCTATGCCGAGATGTTCGATGTGAGTAATTTTCATGTAACGACGAATTTGTAATTTGTAATTTATTGACAATTCAATAAAGAAAAAAATCTTTAATAAAAAGTGCTACAAAATTAGGCAAATAAAATGGTCTGACAAAGTCTGAATATGAATTTTTATGGGAAAATTATTTGGTAAATAAACGCCCTCTGAATTTCCGTGTATTTAATTCAAGAATACGTTGTCCAGCTTGCATCCAAAACAAGTTCATTGGTCTCAGTCGTTAGTTGAAACTATGCACTTTCAGTGCGAGACTTTCAGTTTCTACAAATTTTTCACTCAAGTATTATATTGTCATTGTCATTGTTTTCGGGTTTTCTATGGTGTTCCAAATAATTTTGTACCATTTCGTCAGTAATGTTACCAGTACTCCAAACTCCGTATCCAATTGCCCAAAAATGTCGTCCCCGGTATTTTTTACTGATGTGAGGGAACTCTTCTTGTATTCTTCTTGAAGTTCTACCTTTTAGTTTTTTAACTAAATCACTTATGTATTTGCTTGGGAGATACTCAATATGAAGGTGTATGTGGTCTGAACTGACTACGCCTGAAAGAATTGTAACATCTTCAGTCATACAAATTTGTTTTATCAATG
>JBKEBE010000098.1:0-5924 GCA_047973025.1 Paludibacteraceae bacterium | reverse complement strand
TAGACCGTATAAAAGCACGGTTCAGGGGGACAAGTGAAAGTTGGATAGCCACCATTATTTTGGTGTTGAACTTAGTCAAATTGGCGGGAGTAGCACTCCTGTGTCCAATAATCAATACCCTGAGTTTTTCAGCACAAGGGCTCAGAATGAAAATGTCGGATATGGTAAAAATATTTCTATTCCGCCTCGCAATTGAACCTGAATATCGAATTTTAAATAAATCTGCTGCTTGAGTTTTTCAGCAGACCCTACATAATCTCAACAAAATACTGTTTCTTTGTAATTAAAACGAACAATCGTAGCTGTGGATAGAAGTTGGAAGAAAGAAATGTAGCTTCGGCAAGCAAGCATCATCAAACAATTATTGTTGTGTTTTGCTTTGTATTGACAAATCTTTTCATAACTTTGTAACTAAATTTTAACGTTTGTTTTTCTGAGATACAACATGAGTAACTTCAAAAACCTGTTGCAACGGACTTTTAGCGGACTCATTTTTATTGTAATTACAATTTCATCCATTCTGTATCATCCTTTTTCGTTTGGTGCGGTTTTTCTTATTCTAACATTTTTGGGTCTTTACGAATTTTACAAACTTACGAACAAGCCGGGAGACATTGAAGTAAATCCCATAGTTGGCGTTTTCGGTGGTTTAATCCTATTTGCAAGTTGCTTTTTACACGCGTACGAGAAGGCGCCTATCTATATTTTTTCCGTTTACGCGGTTTATATTATTCTAACTTTTGTCTCCGAACTTTTTCTTAAAAAGGTAAATCCCGTAAACAATTGGGCTTATTTTTTTCTGGGTCAGGTTTACATCGCGCTTCCGTTTTCATTACTCAATTACATCATTTTCACTCCAGGTTATCAACCATGGCTTCTTTTGGCGATGTTTATTACGCTCTGGATTAATGACACCGGTGCTTATGTAACCGGCATGTTGCTGGGAAAGCACAAAATGTTTGAACGTATATCCCCAAAGAAAACATGGGAAGGCTTTGCCGGTGGCGCGTTTTTCGCTCTGATTGCCGGATACGTCTTCTCTCGCTACATTCCGGATATTTCTTTGGTACAATGGCTTTTTTTCTCTGTATTGGTAGTGATTTTTGGTACACTTGGCGATTTGTCCGAGTCGTTATTGAAGCGCGCTGAGAACGTCAAAGATGCGGGAAAATTAATTCCCGGACATGGTGGAATTTTAGACCGATTCGACAGCATGTTGCTTTCTGCGCCGGTAATACTGATTTATTTAACCTTGATTCTATCGTTGTAATGGAATATAATTTTGATGAAATCCGCTCGCTCTATCCTGACGAAGTTCCCGCCGCTATGCGAAGACTTTGTGAAGAGAAACCATTTATGAAGGTTGTCAGCACGTTGTTCCCACTTATGCCCAAGGAACAATTAAAACAAAAATTATTGAGTTTTAAAAATGCCGATGAACTCCAAAGGGAGATGGTTTACCCTTTTTTACAGTATATTGAAGCTAATTTTACAACCGGAATTTCTCTGACCGGCATCGAGAACATTGACAAAAATAAAAACTATTTGTTCGTTTCAAATCACAGAGACATTCTATTGGATTCCGCGTTGTTATGTGCAAAATTGCTTGAAAACAAGATGGATACGGTAGAAATCGCTATTGGCGACAATCTGCTGATTATCCCTTGGATCGAACAATTTGTAAGGATAAATAAAAGTTTCATCGTTCAACGTGGACTTACAGCGCGTCAGGTCTTGGAAAGTTCCAAACGCCTATCCGCTTACCTGCGATACGTACTACACGAGAAGAAGAATTCCATTTGGATTGCTCAGCGCGAAGGTCGAGCAAAGGACTCGGATGATCGAACGCAGGAGAGTTTACTGAAAATGTTTAATTTAGCAGGCAACTCCAACAATGTCATTGAGAGTCTGAAAGAATTAAACATCTGTCCATTGAGTATTTCATACGAATACGACCCGTGCGACTATCTCAAGGCGAAAGAATTTCAGCAGAAGCGGGATAATCCAAATCATAAAAAAACGCAGCAGGACGACCTTATCAATATGCGGACGGGAGTTATGGGCTACAAAGGAAAAGTGGTTTATCATATCTCAGCGTGCATCAACGACGACCTGGATATTATTACCTCGCAGACTTCCAATCGGAATGAGCAAATCGAACTGATTGCCAAATTGTTGGATCATCACATCCACCGAAATTATTTCATTGCCGCCACGAATAAGATTGCATATGATGAACTCTATGGCGACAGTATCTTAGCCAAAACATTCTCGAAGGAGGATAAAGATCAATTTGAAGATTATTTGGATAAGCAGATTCGAAAAGTGGATTTAGAAAACAAAGATCGTGATTTTCTCCGCCAAAAAATGCTGGAAATGTATGCGAATCCTCTGAAAAATTATTTGGAAGCGATGTAATTTGTTTCAAATACGTGTTATTCATGTGTAAGCACTACTTAGGTATTAATCCAAGAATTTCATTCTCTCCATTACGCATACGTTTAGTATGATCTTCGATTAATTTCGGAAGCAACCGGAGGCGCTCTTCTAATTTCAGTATATTCCGGCTCAATGTATTCCTTTGTGAACTTCTCACGGTGCGGTATTCTTTTCGAAGATTGGCTAATTCAGATTCGATTGATTGTTTCTCCTCGGTTAGTTTTTGAGCTTGAAAATAATGATTTCTGGCGGAATTATTTTTAAATTCGTTTAGGTCGGAATAGGTAGTTTTGTTGTTGATAAAGATTCTAAGAGACGATGAGCTTATTTTTTTCTCTTCAAACACAGGCACTTCCGAAAAACCGAAAGAGCCACCCGAAAATTGAGTTATCTTTGCTTTATTAGTCAGAGAATCAGAATCTTCTGTTCGGATTATCTTTTTTTCTTTGTTTGGGATATACTGATATACGGCAACTTTCCCTTTCGGTAAGAAACGATCTGACACAAACCAGCCGACATTTCTCAACTCATCAAGCACCAGCATATAGTCGTTATACGGCGAATTGAAAGGCATTCCGATATTCTCCGGTTTTAGAAAGGTATTATCGTTGGTGTTCAGTCGAGTAATGAACATATCATAACCGCCCAAAGAAGCATTACCATTTGACGCGAAATAAAGGGTTACCCCATCCTGCAATAAAAATGGATAATTTTCATCAGCTTCGCTATTCAAATCGTTAAGAGATTGAGGCTCACTCCAATCATCTAAGAGTTTTAACACGGTAAATAAATCCGAATTTCCATTCAAGTACTCAGAAGCATACATCCTGTCGCCCCGTTGAGTAATATACCGCATGTTGTCAATCTTCCCTTTTTCTCCCAAATCCGGTTGTTGTTGCTTTAAGGTTCCCAATTCGGGAATCATCGGAATCTTCGACAAAAAATCCGATTTATCAACAACCACGCTATCAACAATTTCCACATCTTCCACACGACTTAAAAGGTTGGCTCCAAGTTTTGCCCTTTTCAGTTGTTTCTCTGCTTCAGGATAATTTTCATCGTCGGATGAAAAAGAACTCAAATAGCTTTCATAGGCTTCAACGGCATTTTCAAATTGGTACCGGTCAAAATACAATTTTCCCAAATAGAAGTTTCTTTGGGGATATTTGTTGCCCGATTTTTCAAAATGGGTAATTGCTTTATCGAAATCGCCGGTTTCATACGCACTTACCGCGATTCGAAAAGTATAAAGTGTTTCTTTGGATTTGCGTTTCGATAGATTTTCGTAGGCGTTGAGCGCACCGGCATAGTCCCCGCGCACGAAAAGTGTATCAGCTTCTGCCGGAGTTTGTGCAAAAGCATTACCCGAAGCGAAATAAAAAGATAACAGAATGATAAAAGTTATACGAGACATGGTTACTGTATGTTGAAATTCCAAGGTGTAACTCCTTAGTAAAAGAATATCATACGGATGTGTTAGTTGTCGAGTAGTGCGAAAGAAAGTTTGTTTAACAATACACCCATTTTATCGAATTTGGATTTTATTTTTGTCGTAAAAATTGCAACCATTTTTTGTAATTCTCTAAAACGAAAGCAAGCATTACACTTAAAATGATTCCGATTATCAAACCGTCAATCCCGTTCGTTACTCTCCCGTTTATTGGTCTCGGATTGATTATAAATCCCGAGGGTAGCACGACCGGAGCCTTAGCTTCAGATAGTCTTCTTTCAGTTTCGGCTTTATCTTTTTGGAGAAACAATAAATCTCCGTACATCAATTGAGTCCTTTGCTCCCCAACCAACAACCGATTGTTCTGTAATTGAATATTTGGTTTTTCACTCTCAAAATATTTTTTTCGAGCCAAGCTGTCAATCCGTTTGGATTCTAATTCTGCAACTTGAATGCGTTCTTGCAACGTACTTTTATACACGTCAAAATCAGATTTGATATCTGCATTTTCATTTAAGTAATTCAAAACCGCATTACTGATTTTATCTACATTCTGTGTCCCCAATGTGGTCAGTCGAACATAGATATAGGAGTTCATTAATATATTTAATGTATCGGTCAACGAATGATTGCGTGCAAAATCAACTCTATCAGGCACACTATCACTTTTGTAGTCGATGACATCAAAAAACTCTACGCTTAACAGCCGACTTGCCAAACTATCGGGTAGATCTAATTTGTATCCGATCGAAGTCTCTTTAAACTTTGGAGAGCTTGATGTCAACTGATTACCAACTTGTTTTACTTTTGGGGATCGAACGCCATAAAGGTAAGCCATGGCTCCTGTCTGATATTTTCTATTAGACTGACGGGCATAATATTGACTAACGGCAAAGGCGAAGATTAGTATAATTAAGGTCAGAATTTTGTATTTAAATAGCAATTGGAGTACTGTCCCAATTAGATGAAATAAATACTTCACGGCTTTTACTATCCAATTCCAGATGGAGACGAGAATGTCCATCAGGTTAACTTCACTTGTAGTTTTTTTGTCTTCCATGTGATTTATACACGTTCATTATTTTCGTCGTTGCTTAATTGCCAAACCGCGTTTTCATCGTTTTCATCATCATTTTCGTCGTCCCATATTTTTTCCGGCTTTTGAGGACCTTTTTTTCTATATAGTAACGCAAAAAATACCCCACTTATTGCCCCGGCAAGATGACCTTCCCAAGAAATTGGATCCATCTTCTGCCAGGGGAACAAATGCCAGACATTGTTTCCATACAAGAAAACGACTATTAGTGAAATCGCAATCAGCGGAATATGCTTTCTGATTACACCACTAAAAAAAAGAAAAAACGATAACGCGTACACCATTCCACTTAATCCGATATGCCAAGCATCGCGTCCGATAACCCAAAGCAATAGCCCACTCATTACTGCCGAAAAGAAAAGGACTTTGCTTGCTATTTCTCCGTAAAAGTAATACAAACAAACGCCTAAAACAAAAAATGAAACGACGTTGTTAGCCAAATGTCCCCAATCTGAGTGAATAAAGGGCATCGAAAGAATGTTCAGGATTGTTTTGGGCTCACGTGGGAAAATTCCCGCCGTTGTAAAATCCATTCCCATACCAAGTTCAAAAACATGAGTTAGGATTACCAGAAAGCAGATTATTGCCGGAAAGAATACGGCATGATACATCTTCTTTTTTTCGATGTTGGATTCTTCCATCGTAACTTTTTCTACAAAAATATCAAAAAAAAACGATTTTGCATGCTCCTTGGCAGATTCAACTCTCTAATGCAATTTTTTGAAAGAATAGATTTTTGGGGTTTTCAAAATTAAGTTTTTTCCTTGGTCTTTTGTTAATTTTATGTTGGATAAGTATAATAAATTTTTCGTCGATAGTGTCAAGATGTTGTTTTTTAGTGATATACTGTCTGATTAATCCGTTCGTGTATTCGTTTAATCCCCTTTGGTATGATGCGTAGGGATGAGCGAAAAAATAACTCGTATTTAGCCGTCTTGC
>JBKEBE010000003.1:0-4385 GCA_047973025.1 Paludibacteraceae bacterium | reverse complement strand
CTCTCACGCACTTGCGTGTCCATAGCGCAAAATCCAACTTGTATTGCTCCGGCATTTTATCGGCTATCATCTTTTGAATGGCTTGTTCTTGGTACGGACTCAACAACTTTCTGTCTTCGGATACAGCCCCTTTCTTCTTTGCCTTTAAGCCTTTAAGCCCCGCTTGTTGATAGCTCTTCCACCAAGAAGAGACGGTACCCGGTTTTACGCCGACCAACAGTGCTACTTCTCCCTTTTTTTTACCTGATTTTATCAGTTCAATCGATCGCTTGCGAAATACAAAACGGGTGGATTCGTCTAAGGTGCGAAAATCTATTTTTTCCATACACAAAGATACAAAATAATTCCGATATTATAACGTTAGGTTAATAATATAGATTTTGTTTGTTTAACTTAAAAAAGAGCAAATTAAGTGAATATTCTATCATGTGATCAGCCTTGCTGTAACACTTTCCTTTCTGCTTAAATCTTACCAAATAATGTCTAATCCTACTGTTATAGCCTTCCACGGTATATATTTCAGCTTTTGTTTGCAAATGTTTTCCCGGTGGAACAAACTCTTCATAACTCTTCCAATAATCAGACGCGAAATAATTGATTTCCAGTTTATTAATATTATTCCATGGTTTTATTCCTGTTCGGGTAGACCTGTCGTTACAGACAAAATAGATAAACCTTTTTCCAAGTTTATCAACAGCAATCCATATCCAACAGCAGTTTTTTTTGAACCCACGTAAGTATACATCTCATCTAATTCTACAATATTGACACATTTTTCTTTTTGAGGAAGCGATACATTTTCACCCCACTGTTTTACCCAATAACAAACCGTTACATAGCTTATTTTAAGTATTAGTCCAATAGCACGAAACCCCAAACTCTCCAAATACATCTCTAATGCCATACGGCGAATTTGGGCAGAGACTTAACATCTGATTTCTTTTCTACTGTGTAACGATATTGACAATCTTTACAATAATGTCGCCGGCGACCACCAACAATCCCATCTTTACGATGGTTTAAACTTCCGCATCTTGGACAATCCATAGTGTTTTTGTTGAGAAGATACAAAAACTATATCAATTCAACAATTCTAAAAAAAATATATTTAGAGCACGTAATATTTGTAACGATTACGTCTCTATTACAAACAAGATAATTAAATGAGAAAAAACAGCGAAATACCTGATGAGCTTATCGGTCGGCTTGTTAGTGGAACTCTGTCTGAGGAAGATCGTGTAACGATCGACGAATGGGCATCAAAATCGGATGAAAACAGGTCTGTTCTTAAAGATATTATTCAAATCAGGGACGACTATAAACTTTTGGTACAGATGGAACAAATTAATGCAAGGAAGGCATTAACTGAAGTCAAAAAAAGGATTAAATCTACCGGAAGGTTTGAATTTAGAACTCTTCTCAAACAGACGATTAATATTTGGCAAAAAGTAGCCGCTGTTATTATCATTCCGCTTCTGGCATTTTCCTTATATATGTATTTTGGGACAGAAACGGAAAATAAACTTATTTGGAACGAAGTAAGTACCCCTTATGGCTTGATGTCAAAAATTACATTACCGGACAGCACAATTGTAGAAATAAACAGTCGTAGTAAATTGAGATATCCGTCCACTTTTGAAGGAAAAGAGCGACTGGTAGAATTGGAGGGAGAAGCATTCTTTAAGGTCAAACAAAACAAGAAAACACCTTTTGTTGTCAGATGCAACAATATTGATATTCAGGCGCTAGGGACTTCATTCAACGTTTTGGAGTTTAAGACAGGGGATGTCATTACATCTTTGGTAGAGGGTAAGGTAAATTTGCTCAAACGAGAAGGACAAACCGAGCAAGTGATTGCCGTAATGCAGCCCGGACAAACGGTTCGGTATAACAGCAACGAGAACCGTATCGTTGTCGACGAAAATGGAGATACAGACAAATACACGGCATGGAGAGAAGGAAAATTGATCTTTAGAAACGATCCGCTACCGGATGTTTTAGAACAATTGAGCCGACGTTATAATGTTGACTTTGAACTGAAAGATAGACTGAACGACCAATACGCCTATACAGGAACTTTTGTGGGTAAGAGCCTGGATAAAATTCTGAATTACATTGAGTTGACAACTCCAATCGTATTTACATCAAACCCCGAAAAGAAGGACGTAAGAACCATAATAAGTGTGGAAAGTAGAGAGTAGAAAATTTGAACATAACTCTTTTATGCGACTAACTAACGACTAACTGAAAATAAATTAATCTAAAAAAATAAGAAGTATTTTTTACCATGAAAAAAGAACCAAAGAAGACGATCGAAATGGATGTTAATCAAATGAAAATCAATTATTTGATTAACAAACTAACTGTGCTTTTGATATTTTTGATATTTACCACATCAATTGCCCATGCTCAGAACATTAATATTTCTATTAATGAAGTAGAAAAGCCACTACAAGAAATACTCAAAAAAATAGAAGCTCAATCTAAATACAAATTCTTTTACAACACCGGATTGATTGATGTAAGACAAAAAGTAACCTTTAGCGCCAAAGACGAAAATATCCAGAATGTACTCCAAAAATTATTTCAAGGAACGAACATCAGTTTTCGTATAATTGACGATGATATAGTCTTGTCCAACCAAACGCGGCTAAAATCAAAAGAAGCCTTAATAAATGTAAAAGGAGTTGTTGTTGATGCGAATGGGGTAACCTTGCCCGGCGTAAGCGTAATCCAGAAAAGTAATAATCAAAATGGAGTTACAACGAATATAGACGGTGAATTTTCGATAAAACTGAGCGATTCGGATGAAATTTTAGTGTTTTCGTATATCGGTTTTGAAAAACAAGAAATAAAAGTCGATAAAAAAACAGACCTGACAATTGTTCTCAAAGAAAATACGATAGCTTTGGACGAAATCGTTGCCATCGGATACGGTACTGTCAAAAGAAGTAGTGTAACAGGTTCCATCTCAAGCATAAAAGCAGATGAACTTCCGAAATCAGCCAACGCGTCGGTAAATGCGATGTTGTCCGGAAAGGCTTCGGGGCTTCAAGTGCAGCAGACAAGCGCTCAACCCGGTGGCGGCATCAGTATTACCATAAGAGGCGCTGGTTCGGTACAAGCAGGCAACGAACCCTTGTATGTGATCGATGGTTTCCCCATTAATAATAGCAGTCTGGAGCCTTCTACCGGAGACTACAATGTAGGGAAACGGGACCCCTTAAACACAATTAACCCCGAAGATATCGAATCCATCGAAATATTAAAAGACGCCGCATCAACAGCTATTTACGGAGCAAGAGCAGCCAATGGGGTAATATTGATAACCACAAAGAGAGGACAAGAAGGAAACACCAAAGTAGATGTATCCTATAACAATTCCATCCAGCAAATAGATCGATACTTTGATATGCTTGATGCCAAAGGATTCATGGAATATTCCAACATACTGGGAAAAGAGCAATACTTGATATCATCAAATCAATATCCGTATGGTCCGTTGGCACAAAATTTTGACAATTACGTTCCCCTGTACAAAGCACGCGAAATAGCGGAAGCCGGTAAAGGAACCGATTGGTGGAATGAAGTTACCCGGTTAGGCAAAGTTAATAATGTTAGTCTTTCTATCTCGGGAGGAAATAAAAAGACAAATTTTCTGATTTCCGCCAATTATTTCGACCAAAAGGGATTAGTCATAAACTCAGATTTTAAACGTTTTACGTCTCGGTTGAATCTGGATCATAAAATAAACGATCAGATAAAGGTGGGAGTCTCGGCAACAGGTTCTTATGTCGATAACGGTAATGTGCAATTGGGTGATGCTCAATGGCAGGCTTCCGGAGTTTTGGTCGCGGCACTACAGATGAGTCCCGTAGCACCTATTTACGATGCCACCGGAGCATACTACATCAACCCGAAAGACGCTACGCTACCCAATCCCGTTTCCTATCGGGAAATAGATGATAATACCATTCAAAAGAGGCTGTTAGCCAATTCGTACATCGAATACAGTCCGTTGAAAGGACTTACGTTAAAGTCAAGCGTAGGTGTGGATAATAAATCCGGTTTACGAAGCAGTTATCTGCCATCCACTTTTTTGCACGGAGCGGCAGTCGGTGGCAAAGGAACCAAAGAAATTAAAAACAACATGGATTTGTTGTTTAATGCTACAGCAAGCTATAATACATTATTAAACGAAAAACACAACGTAGGCGCCCTAATCGGATACGAATTTCAGAAGTTTGCCTATGATGGTTTTAGTGCGATTGTAACCAATTTCTATACAGACGCGTTTGGAAGCAATAATTTGGGAGCCGCGCAAGGTATTCCCAGCGTAAACTCCAGCAAAAGTCAGAACGTATTGGCTTCGTATTTTACCCGCT
>JBKEBE010000022.1:0-19477 GCA_047973025.1 Paludibacteraceae bacterium | reverse complement strand
TGTAACATCTTCAGTCATACAAATTTGTTTTATCAATGTTCTACATCTAACTTTAATATCTCCATCCAATACTTTATAACGATATTTTGTAACCCAAACAATATGAGCTGTAAGTCTTGAAATTGTGTGCCCATTAAATCGTTGTTTGTTTTCCATACTTCAAAAGTACATATTTCCACACAGTAGAAAGAATTTCATTCTTTCTTTTCAACAAACCTATGGACTTCCAGTCCATAGTGGTTTAGTTTTTTATGTTGTTAAGCTGATGGTAATATATGCATAGTAAAGTAGTCTCCTCGTGTATGAAAAAAGAATTTTTTCTAAAAGTTTTGAGTGTACTTCTATGCAAAGATAGCTGTTTCACACGAAAACTTGTAAAACTAACGACACAATAGAGTGCTTTATGTGAGTTAATTCGCGGGGGGGATATTGAATAGGTGTAGCGTGATGTAAGCAGGCGTGATGTATGTCGGAATTGCTAATAAGATCATTTTTACAACTCAATTCTTAATCCGCCATTAACGCCGAGATTGAGTGGTTGTTCCGTTCTTGAACTCATCGGCTGATTATTTTCCATGTAATAAATCACTTTTGGTTCTACGAAAAGGCTCAAATCATTGCTTAAATTGAACTCGATGCCTAAAGCTCCGTTCAGTGAATATTGAAACCCGTCGATACTCGATTTTACGTTCGTATTCCTTGTCTGTACCGGATTTTCAACCACTTGTTTATAGACAGATTGAAGTCCCTTCTCCACCATTCCACCGACCGAAGCGTAGATGTTCCAATTTTCGCCTTTGAGCGCCTTTACACGTAGGTTGAGTGGTACTCCCAAGTAATGATGCTGTAAGGTTCCGCTTAATTCAACGCTTCCATTTTTCCGATAAACAGATCGCAGGTAGGTATAGACCAATCCGCTTTCCATGCTCAATCGCTCGGTAATAGGTTTTTCTACAGTAATACCCGCGGAAAGTGGCGGGTTGTGTTCGGCGTTAGAATAATCATTGGCGCTTAATATGCCGGCATACGTATCCGTAATATCACTGTTTACCAACGAATTTTTTGGTGCTCTGCCCATCGTTGGAATGGATTTGGGTAAATCCACATCTTTTTTGGGATAAGCGCCATCCGTTCCAAAAACAGCCGCCAAAAGCATGCTTTGTTTTTTCCTTTTTTGTCTTTTGGATTGATCCGGAATGTCGGGATAATCGTTTAGGTCCGGGAGTTTATCTATTTTCTCGGTAAGCCGATTCGAATTTTCAGTTTCGATTGCTTGATTTCCGGCAGTTTGATTGGATGCTGCAGTTGCGCTATTAGCCGCAGTCTCAGTTTGTCGATTCGATTCGAGAATCTGTTGTTTGTTAGATTCTCTTTTTTCTTCACGAGTAGGGTGTGAAAAATCAGGATTAAGGTTATTGTCAGCACGTCGTTTTCGATTGGGTTGTTTTCGGGAGTATATCCCGGCAGTTTCATCTGTCGGAGTAGATTGGGAGTTTACACGATTGCTTGCATCAGCCAAATCACTTGCCGTCAATTCGGCAGATACAGCGGTTTTTGACTCCACAAAGTCATCAGTGGTTTTCGGTGTAAATTGTATTCCATCTTGAACCGGACGTAACAAAAAGAGCAATGCGATGGCGGCGGCCACACCTCCTGTGATCCAATAGTAAGGTGCGATACGGCGTTTTTGCGGCTTGACGTTTAATCGTTTCTCAATTCCGTCCCAAATTGTATCGTCGAGCGGAATTTGATGATTTTCCAACTTCTGTTTGACGAGTTGGCTAAAATCATCATCATTTATTCTCGGTTTATTTTTATCAGTCATTTTTACTTTTTCATCAGTTTTAATACAGATTCCTGTAATGATTTTCGGGCTCGCGAAAAGTGGGTTCTGGAAGTGGCTTCGGTTATTCCCAATCTTTCTGCAATTTCAGCATGCGAAAATCCTTCTATGGCATACATATTAAATACAGTTCGGCTTCTGAAAGGCAATTCGGAAATACATTCCATCAAATCATCCGCAGAAACGACTTCAAATGCCCGGTAGTCAAATTCTTCTGCGTATTCAGACAAATAATCGACTTGAACATTGGTTTTGAAGATTTTATTTTTCGAAATATGTTCGAGTGACGTGTTGACAAATATCTGACGTATCCATCCGCCGAATGAGCCTCTTCCTTCAAATTGATGGATTTTTGTGAACAGTTTTACGAATCCATCCTGAACAACATCTTTTGCCTGCTCATAATCGGCGGTGTAACGTACACAAAGCGACATCATAGCGGTGGAGTATTTCTCATACACTTCCTTTCTCGCCCACGATTCACCACGTTTACAACCGGCAATTAAACGTTGTTCATTGTCCACAATTCGCTCTTCTTTATTGAATGATGATTTTAGCATCGAAACGCTACATGGATAATTGAAATTTAATATTATTTAACAATTTTTGAGGGCTGTAATTTTTAGTCAGGAGCAGATTGAAAGAATCTCAACACATTCAATTAAATATTATTGCGTTCGTTTCTACGAAACGAGCCAAGCTGTTATTTGTTATACGCTTGGCTCGCTGTTTTAGTTTTGATAGGCGTCAAAAATTGAAACTATCTTCGTATGTTGAATACGTAAAATTTAACTATTTCAGCCATTTGTCCAACCACTCGAAGAATGTACGTTGCCAAAGTATTCCGTTTTGGGGTTGCAGTACCCAGTGATTCTCGTCCGGAAAAACGAGCAACTCGGCAGGAATACCCCGAAGAATGGCGGCATTGTACGCCGCCATTCCTTGTGAGGCAAGAATACGGTAATCTTTTTCGCCGTGTATGACCAAAATCGGGGTGTCCCATTTATCTACGAATAAATGCGGAGAATTGGCATAAGAACGTTGTGCAATGGCATTGTCTTTTTCCCAATATGCTCCCCCTAAATCACGATTTACGAACCACATTTCTTCCGTTTCCAAATACTGTTGTGGTAGGTTGAACATACCGTCGTGCGCGATGAAAGCTTTGAATCGTTTCTCGTGATGTCCGGCAAGCCAATACACTGAAAATCCGCCATAACTGGCTCCGATGCATCCGAGTTTGTCTTTGTTTACATAGGGCTCCTGAGCTGCGGCATCTATCGCTGAAAGATAGTCTTTCATATTCTGTCCGCCGTAGTCGCCACTAATTTGGTCGAGCCATTCTTGTCCGAAGCCGGGCAATCCGCGCCGGTTTGGTGCTACGATAATGTAATCGTTGGCAGCCATCATCTGAAAATTCCAACGATACGACCAAAACTGGCTGACTGCCGACTGCGGTCCGCCCTGGCAATAGAGTAGGGTAGGGTAATTTTTGGAAGAGTCGAAATTGGGGGGAAATATGACCCAGACCAACATTTGCTTGTTGTCGGTAGTCGTTACCCAACGTTGCTCCACCTTACCCATTTTCAGTCGGTCAAGAATTTCTTTGTTTTCAAATGAAATTTCCGTATCTTTTCCGTCAGTGGCGTTTACCACGTAAATTTCATCCGGCTTACTCATGGAATGTTTTACCGCGATTAACTTATCTTTTAAAGGAATTACCTTCGCATAATCATGAATGCCTTCGGTAACTTTAACGATAGTGTCGCCTGCTAAATCTGCCCGGTAAATGTCCGTAACGGCGTGCCATACGCTAACGAAGTAAATCGATTTGCTGTCGGCAGTCCATGCTAATTCGTTGGAACTCTGGTCGAAATTGACGCTTAGGTCTCTCTTTTCTCCTGTTTCAATGTTCATCACAAACAACCGGCTTTTATCCGATTCATTGCCATCGTGTTCCATGCTTTCCCACGCCATCCATTTCCCGTCAGGGGAGAAACTCGGATTAATGTCGTAGCCCATCATCCCTTTGGTTTTATTCTCGGTTTTTCCGGTTTCTACGTGATAGAAATAGATATCCGAATTGGTCGAAACGGCATATTCTTTTCCGACCTTTTTGCGGCACGTGTAGGCGATGATTTTGCTATTCGGACTCCACGCTAATTGTTCCATTCCACCGAAAGGTTTCATCGGACTTTCAAAAGGTTCTCCTTCGAGCAGGTCTTTCACGTTTTCCAATCTTCCCCCGTTCCAATCTGCCACAAACGGGTGTGGGATACTTTCAACCCATTCATCCCAATGCTTATACATCAAATCGGTTACTGTTTTCCCGCTGGATTTGGGTAAGTCGGGGTATTTATCCACAGTACGTTCGCCGTATTTCACATCGGCAACGAAAAGGAGTTTGGTTTCATCCGGCGATAAGGAGAAATCATTGATATCATCTTCGCGCTCGGTAAGTTGTTTTTTGCCACTACCGTCTGCTTGGGTACTCCAAATCTGTGAACTGCCACTTTCGTTGCTCAGAAATAGGATGGTCTCACTATCGCTCATCCACCGCGCTCCCGATTCGTGGAAGTTGGTGTTTGTGATTTGAAGTTTGTCGGTTCCGTCAACGTTCATGACATACAATTCGGTGTTGCTCTTGTTTTCTTCCACGCTGTAATAGGTTACGCTGTACACAATTTTTGACTCATCGGGTGATATCTGCACACTTCCTATTCTGCCGAACGCCCATAGAATTTCCGGCGTCATTATTCCGTTTTCGATCTCCGGATGATTTTTTTCTATTAATTTTGTTTCTTCTTTTTTGGCGTTGTCGCATGATGGGACAACGGTTCCTAAGGCAATTGCCATACCTGTTAGTTTTAATAGTTTAAGCATGATGCTGATTTTTAAGCAATGATATTTGGCGTATAGTGTTTCTTCGTCAGAGCTAATTCGAATGAGACCAATAGTTTGAATATTTAATTATCCGGTAGTCTGAAATGCAAATATACGATTTAATTTCTTCCTTTTGAAAAAAGATGTACAACTAAACTATTTTGTTTGTAAAACGGTTTTAACTGTAAACTCAAAAAACATGACAGATTATTTTTTGTCCCGAGCGGCGGAATGGGACAAACCCGAGAAAATAAAAATGGCAGATAACTTTGTAAACGAAGTTTTACAATACGTGAAGCCTTTTTCTGACTGGAAAGGACTGGAGATCGGAGCCGGCACGGGGTTAGTCGGATTGCAAATTTTACCTTTGATTGATTCGCTTGTTTGTGTAGATACATCGCAAGCAATGCTGGATGTGTTGTGTAAAAAGGTTCGTGAAAATGATAACGTAACTCTTGTTTTGGGCGATATGGAACTCTACACGAAACAAGACATTGATTTTGTTTTCTCCAATATGACTTTTCATCATATTGAAAATATTCCCGGGCTGTTAAGGCATGTGGCTAAGGTTACGAAAAAGGGTGCCGTCGTAGCGATTGGCGATATCCGAACGGAAGATGGCTCGTTTCACCGGTTTGATCCGATTCCACACAAAGGTTTTGATACGGATAAACTATCTTTGCAGTTTGAAGATGCCGGTTTTGATGTAAAACTTGCAAAGACTTATCATGTGCTACGTCAAGAAAAAATAGAAGGCAAACTGTCCGAGTATGAGCAATTTATACTGATTGCGGGGAAAAGATAAAAAAAACAGATGTGAGTTTTTTGTGGAAAGGAAACTATGCGAATAATCAGTGGAAAATACAAAGCACGGCGGATTGATGTCCCCCACAACATTACCGCTCGTCCTACGACAGATTTTGCCAAAGAGGGGCTTTTTAATGTGCTGAATAATCAGATTGACTTTGAAGGAATCGACGTGCTGGATTTATTTGCCGGAACGGGAAGTATTGGTTTTGAGTTTATTTCAAGGGGAGCACGCAGTGTGATGAGTGTCGATCAAAACGAGCGACACGCGTCTTTTATCCGAAAAACGAGTAGATTGCTTCATGTAGATAATCTTACCCTAATCAAAGGCGACGCGTTTCGTTTTATCGAATCGTCAAAGGTCAAATTTGATTTGATTTTTGCAGATCCACCCTATGAATTAGAACGTTTACATGAAATACCTGATTTGATTTTTATTCACGAACTACTCAAACCGGAGGGGCTGTTTATACTGGAACATTCGGCAAAGAATAATTTTGAAAACCATTCCCATTTTACTGCTCATCGAAATTACGGAAATGTGAACTTCAGTTTCTTTGAGTAGCTCCTTGTTTTGTGTCTTGTTTCGTTTTCTTCCCCAAAAGATATTAACAAAAACACACACAAAAAAAACTTCATAGGATAAAAGAAAAGTCTAAACAGCAAAAAAGCTATTTAGACTTCGTATGTGTGACTCCGACAGGATTCTAACCTGTAACCTTCTGATCCGTAGTCAGATGCTCTATACAGTTGAGCCACGGAGCCGTATCCCGATTTTGTATTTCGGACTGCAAAGATAATACAATATTTTATTTTTCAAAAGAAGATTTTCTTTTTTACGTTGTTTTTTTGTAATCTTCCTTTTTAACATTTAAGAAAACTTCTGATTGCTAATACCTTATTTGTCGCTAAAATTTTGTACCTTTGCATCCGAAATTTCACAGTTTAAAATAATTTAATGTAATTTTTATGAATGTAGTTACAAAAACCATCACAATGGGTGATGGAAGACAAATTACCATCGAGACCGGCAAATTGGCAAAACAAGCCGACGGCTCTGTGGTAGTGCGCATGGGAAACACCATGCTTCTCGCTACTGTGTGCGCGGCTAAAGATGCGGTGCCGGGTACCGATTTTATGCCCCTTTCGGTAGAATATAAAGAAAAATACGGCGCGGCAGGACGTTTTCCCGGAGGATTTACTCGTCGTGAAGGTCGCGCGTCCGATTACGAAATATTGATTGCCCGTCTGATAGACCGTGCGCTTCGTCCGTTATTTCCGGATGATTATCACGCAGAAGTGTTTGTTAACGTAAATCTGATTTCAGCTGATGGCGTAGATATGCCCGACGGCTTAGCCGGCTTAGCAGCTTCCGCAGCGTTGGCTGTTTCGGATATACCGTTCCAAGGACCTATTTCCGAAGTAAGAATCGGTAGAGTAAACGGAGAATACTTGGTAAACCCCACTTTTGAACAAATGGCGAATGCTGATCTTGATATCATTGTTGCCGCTACGATAGACAACATCATGATGGTAGAAGGCGAAATGAAGGAAGTAAGTGAAGCCGAATTGCTCGAAGCTATCCGAGTAGCGCATGAAGCCATCAAAGTACAATGCCAAGCTCAAATCGAGCTAATGCAAGAAGTGGGAAAGACGGAAAAACGCGCCTACAATCACGAAGAAAACGACGATGAACTCAAACAAGATATTTGGGCGAAAACCTACGATAAAGTATTCGCGGTAGCTGCATCCTGCAATACCGATAAGCACTCCCGATCCGATAATTTCGCTGCTGTAAAAGAAGAGTACGTAGCTACCCTTACTCCCGAAATCGCCGAAGAAAAGAAAGAACTTATCGGGAGATACTATCACGCGGTGGAAAAAGAAGCAATGCGCCGTTCTATTCTTGACGAAGGAAAGAGACTTGACGGACGTAAAACTACGGAAATTCGTCCGATTTGGTCGGAAGTAGATTACCTGCCCGGTGCTCACGGTTCAGCTATTTTTACACGTGGTGAAACCCAATCGCTGACTACAGTAACGCTGGGTACCAAGATGGACGAGAAAATCATTGACGAAGCCTTGTTGCAAAGTAGAGATCGTTTCTTGTTGCACTACAACTTTCCGCCATTTTCAACAGGCGAAGCACGTCCGCAACGTGGTGTAGGTCGTCGTGAAATCGGACATGGAAATCTGGCTTATCGTGCGTTAAAACCGATGCTTCCTTCGGACTATCCTTACGTAGTTCGAGTAGTTTCCGACATTTTGGAGTCCAACGGTTCATCTTCGATGGCAACCGTATGTGCCGGAACGTTGGCGTTGATGGATGCCGGCGTACAAATCAAAAAACCTGTATCCGGAATAGCCATGGGGCTTATTTCTGAGAATAAAGGTCAAAATTACGCAATACTTTCGGATATACTTGGCGACGAAGATCACTTGGGTGATATGGACTTCAAAGTAACCGGTACACGTGACGGTATTACCGCTACACAGATGGATATCAAAGTTGATGGGCTTTCTTTTGAAATACTGGAAAACGCGTTGAATCAAGCAAAAGCCGGACGGATGCATATCTTGGATAAAATACAAGAAACCCTTGTTGAGCCTCGCGAGGATTTGAAGCCACATGCTCCACGTATCGTAGTGATGTTTATTCCCAAAGATCTGATTGGTGCGGTAATCGGACCCGGTGGAAAAATAATTCAGAACATACAAGCCGAAACCGGTGCAAATATTGCTATCGAAGAAATAGGCGAACAGGGTCGTATCGAAATAGCTTCGGCAGATAAAAAATCACTGGATGCGGCAGTTGCCAAAATCAAAGGCATTGTAGCTATTCCTGAAGTTGGCGAAACATACAATGCCAAAGTGAAATCAATAATGCCTTACGGTGCTTTTGTTGAATTTATGCCGGGAAAAGAAGGATTGCTTCATATTTCAGAATTAAAATGGGAACGGGTAGAAACGATGGAACAAGCCGGTCTGAAGGAAGGGGACGTAATAGATGTGAAATTACTTGATATCGATGAAAGAACCGGTAAATTCAAACTTTCACACAAAACACTACTTCCTCGTCCGCCGAGAGAAGAAAGATCGCCTCGTGAATCAAAAAATGAACAATAGGTTTGTGAAAACAAATATCTAAGAAACAGCCGAAGTATCTTTACTTTGGCTGTTTCTTATTGGGCTTTAATGCCGTGTCTCTGCAACAAGGGATCTAATGTCGGTTCTTGTCCGCGAAAGCGTTTGTAAAGAATCATCGGATGTTCGCTTCCCCCTTTTTCCAAAATATTTTGCCTAAAAGAGTCGGCTGTTTCTTTGTCAAAGATTCCATTTCTTTGAAAAACGGAATACGCGTCCGCATCCAATACTTCAGACCATTTGTAGCTGTAGTAACCCGCCGCATATCCACCCGAAAAAATATGGCTGAAAGTCGGACTCATTCCTGTACTATCTATTACGGGGAGAATAGCCGCCGCTGACATTGCTTGTTTTTCGAATCCGATTACATCTCCTTCAAACGGCGTTTCGAGTGTGTGCCAAGCCATGTCCAAAAAACCAAAACCCAATTGACGTAGTGTAAGATGTCCGATGTTGAAATTATCTGCGTCAATAACTCGTTGTACCAATTCGGGCGGCATTTGTTCGCCGGTTTCGTAGTGTACGGCAAATTGATCCAAAAATTCTTTCTCCACAGCCCAATTTTCCATTATCTGTGAAGGGAGCTCTACGAAATCACGATAAACATTAGTGCCGGAGAGAGATTGGTAGTGTGTTCGAGACAACATGCCGTGTAGCGCATGCCCAAATTCATGAAGCATGGTAACGACTTCGTTGAAGGTTAGTAACGCCGGTTTTGTATCGGTAGGACGGGTAAAGTTCATCACATTCACTACGTGCGGACGACTGTCTTTCCGCCCGTCCATCCACTGGTCTTTGGTATTGGTCATCCAAGCTCCGGCTCGCTTCCCGTCGCGGGGGTGGTAATCGGTGTAAAATACGGCTACGAATTTTCCATTCTTATCTGTAACATCATAGGCTTTTACTTCCGGGTTGTACACAGGGATAGCCGGATTTTCTTTAAAGTTCAGACCGTATAATTTATTTGACAGCCAAAAAACACCTTGTTTTACCCGTTCTAATTCAAAGTAGGGTTTTAAAGTCTCATCATCCAAGTTGAATTTTTCGGCTTTTAATTTTTCGGTATAGTAGGACCAGTCCCAAGGTTGAATTATGAAATAAGCCCCGTTCTTATCGGCATAAGCCTGTACTTCTGCATATTCTTTTTCCGCCGTGGGTTTGTACGCGGTCAGCAGATTGTTGAGCAGATCATATACATTCTCCGTATTTTCCGCCATGCGGTGTTGGAGTACGTAGTCGGCATAATTTTTATGACCCAGTAATTGTGCTATTTCAAGTCGTAAGTTTACAATTTTTTTTACATTCTCGCGATTATCAAATTCGCCACCGGACATGGATTTCGTTGCGTTAGCCATATAGAGTTCACGGCGAAGGTCTCGGTTGTCGGCATATTTGAGTACCGGAATGTAGCTGGTCGCTTTCAGGTCTATGAGCCAGCCTTCTTTACCGGCTTTCTCGGCATTTTTCGCCAGCATATCCGTTACATCAACGGGTAGTCCTCGAAGCGTTTCGAAATTCGTAATAAGTAATTGATATTTATTCGTCTCTTTCAATACATTCTGACCATAAGTCAGTGTGATCATGCTCAATTCTTTGGTCAGTTCGCGATATTTTTCTTTATCTAACAAAGAAAGATTGGCTCCGTTGTCGGCAAAACCGTCGTAAGTATCCTTTAGGAGCGTTTGTTGTTCGGGGGTAAGTTTTAGTTTGTTTCTTTGTTCGTAAACACTTTTTACGCGTGCAAACAATTTCTCGTTCAGCCGAATGGCGTTGGCATGCTCGGTCATCTTCGGGGACAGTTTTTGCGCCACCGCCTGTAACTCATCGTTAGTCTCGGCACTTAACAAGTTGTAAAAAGGAGCGGATACTTTGGTCAATAAGCGCCCCGCATCATCTAAAGCAACAATCGTATTCTCAAAAGAAGGATGTTGGGGATTGTTCACGATCGCGTCAATCTCATCTTCGTGTTGTTTCATTGCCTCTTCAAAAGCTGGTGTGAAATGTTCAGTTTTTATTTCATTGAAGGGTGCAGTCTGGTGGGGAGTTTTATACTGTCTCAATAAAGGGTTGGCGGCAAAGACTGTCGCGGTTGCTGTTAAAACCGTCATACATACTAAAATTTTCTTACTAATCATGTCGTTTTTCTTTCATCAACGTTATTCTTTTATCAATTTCTGCATCTTGGTTCCTTCGGCGGTGTGTACTTGAATCAGATATATTCCCGGTTTAAAATTACCTAAATCGATCACTCCGGAACGGTCTTTTTGTTCTTTGCTCATCAAGACCTTTCCACTCAAATCCGTTACCTGCCACCCTTGAATATCTAAATTGTCAGTATTGATGTAAAAAATGGCATTTGATGGATTGGGATATATTTTTAATCGGTTTGAATTTTCTTCGGATGAAAGTAACGTTTCCGTCGTTATTACCGGAGTATAGCTTATGTTGATTTTGCTCGCGCTACTTATTACATTATCCTCATTAAATTGGTAAGGTATAAAAGTATTGAAAGGCGTTCCGGTATCGCCTCCCCAGAATTCGTTCTTGGCTTCAATCAAGCTTGCTTTGGCGTATTTAAATTCGGAATAATTCACAGACCAAGCCGGTCTGTAATCATTATAAATCGGTAAAAAGATTGTTTTTTTCGACAAAGTTCCGTCCGAATTGTAGGTGTAACCGTATTTCAGGTTGTTTTTCCAGCTGCTTATATCCCAGAAAAGATAATTTTCAAAAAGTAAACGTCCTAGCTCGTCATACTGATATTCCGAATATTGTGTATTTTCCCATTGATCGCGATCTTCGTTCCAGATTTTTACAATTTCTGAAATTTTCAGTGTGGAATTCGGTTTGTAATAGTATGTGGAAAATGTTGAATTGACCCATTCCTCGTCTTGCAGGTTTGATACGTGCATTGTCTTGATTTCTCCGAGATCGGTGTATGTTGTTTTGACCCTACTCGCGTTAATTTTTATCCCGTTGCGGAATTCCTCAAAATTTATACGGTAGGATTGGGAGGTAGCATTATATTCAAACGTTGTTACGGAATTAACCGCCCAATTACTATGTTGCCAAGTAAAGAGTGTCTTGTTAACAAGTCTATTCAGCTCATAACCGTACGTCGTTTTCGAAAGCTTTTCTTCAATACCGGAAAGTGTGTTGAAATGAGTTTCGGATTCTAATTGAGAACCTAAGAAATTGAATCTTATTAGATGGTGGGGGGCCCAAGTGTTGTTTTTCCAGTGTCGTATATGTTGTTCGACACAAACATTATCGAAATAAATCCATTCCGTCTGCTCGCTCCTGAGCCGGGAGTTACCGATTTGTATGTATTTTGTTTCGAGCACTTTCTCTTTATTTGTATTATAAAGATACAAAAAACGAAAAGTACTATCGCCTTTGGTCAACTGAATTTCGGATACAAGTGGATTTTCAGTTTCCGCATTCAGTTTTTCCATGCCGAAAATTACAGCCGCTAAAAGAAAGAATACGCTTAATCCGGTGCGCATGTTTATAAATTTTCTTACGAATTAAAGGGTTAGGACAGACGTAAAAACTGCCAAAGATAATTACAATAATCTTAATTCACAAGAAAAATACATCGCGAAAGTCTTAAAAAAGAGAAAATCAATGATTTCGCAAAATAATATTAAATGTTATCGTTGAAAAAGACAAAAAATGCCTAATATTGCAAGTTGAAAATGACTAATGGTATCATCATGAAAAAAGTTTATGTACCCTATATTGACGCATTGAATGAAATAAACGTTGAGAATGCCGGCGATATTTTGGAAGATTCCGGAACCGGAGCCACTATTGATGTTTTAAACTGGAAAGATGAGTTTCCGTATCATCCAATAACCTACTTCTTTATCGCGCGTTCCAATAAGGCTATTTTTATCAAATATAACGTCAATGGAACCATGCTTAAGGCGGTTTATTCGGAAGACCATTCTCCGGTGCATGAAGACAGTTGCGTAGAATTTTTCTGTATGCCTGAAAATGCCGACACATATACAAATTTTGAATTTAATTGTATTGGAACTTGTTCGGCTTCACGTCGAAAAGGTCGCTCGGAAGAGGTCGTCCCGTTTTCAAAAGAATCCATGAAAACAATTGAAAGGTATTCGTCAATAGGGAAAAAACCGTTCAAGGAAATGGAAGGAATGTTTGAATGGGATTTGACCGTGAAGATTCCGTTCGATCTAATGAACCTAAATCCGAATCAACTTCCCGAGAGAATTAAGGGAAATTTTTACAAATGCGCGGATGATACAGATTCTGTGCATTTTGTAAGTTGGTCGCCAATTAATACCGCAAATCCGGACTTTCACAGACCGGAATTCTTTGGCGAATTATATTTTAAAGAAATTTGATTCTTAAAACAAGATGTTCATTATACATCGAAAAGCAGACCGGAAGATTAATAAAAATAGCGATAAATAGCACGCTTAGTTAGCTATCTATTTAAAATGAAAACTCAAATTCTTCACATGACATCATTTTTGCGCTTCCGCCGTTGGGGTAGGGTAGGGTATGCCGTGTTCAGAAGTCTGGGAAAAAATGTAACGATCGGAAATCTGACGACCGCGATAGCCGATAAATCCTTGCAAAAATCGAATTGCATGGATGCAAATATATGCAATAGATATACGGATACAACCGAATGTAACGACTTAATTGATGAGTTAGAATTAGAATTTACATCCATTGCATGGCGCGTTGAAACCTTATCGGCGGTTAACGCGGATTGTGTAACCGCGCGTGTATATATAATTTTTTACAAATATTTAATTTTTAACAATGGTTGAAACAGCTAACAGGCTGTTTCAACCTTTTTTTTTAGCATTATGAGAAAAATTTTTACTACATTTCTATTGTTCGTTTCCTTTGTTCAAATCATTTGTTCACAGTCGTTTGCCGATTCACAGTCTATTGATTTGCAGGAAGTACAAGTGAATGCCAATCGGGACAAACTTTACTCTGAAATGGGACGTGTCCTTACCATAATCACACGGGATGAGATTATCAGTTCTGCCGTTCAAAGTCTCGATCAATTGTTGGATTACGTTGCCGGAATTGACATTCGCCAGCGGGGAACAAACGCGACCCAAGCGGATATTTCGATACGTGGAGGCTCTTTCGACCAGGTATTGGTACTGCTGAACGGGATAAACATTACCGATCCGCAGACCGGACATCATAATTTAAATATTCCGATCAACTTGTCTGATGTGAGTAGAATCGAAATTCTTCAGGGTTCATCTGCACGCGTGTTGGGACCAAACGCGTTTAGTGGTGCTATTAATATTGTAACGGAGAAATCAAACGACAGGTCATTGACTGCGGGACTGACAGGCGGAAGTTACCAAACCTTTGGTCAAACTCTGTCGGGAAGCGTCGGAAACGACAACCTGCACACCTTTGCATCCGTATCCAATACAAGTAGCAAAGGGTATATGGCGAATACCGATTATCATTACCAAAACCTATTTTCTCAAACGAGATTACATGCTGATAAAATCGGATATTTCGATTTACAACTCGCGGCTCAACTGAAAGATTTTGGGGCGAATAGTTTTTACGCCCTCGCTTACCCGATGCAGTTTGAAAGTACAAAAACGTTTATGACTGCATTGAGTTGGAATTTGAACAGAGATAAATGGACTTACAACGCACAGGTATATTGGCGTCGTCATCACGACAGGTTCGAACTATTCAGGGATTCGGTAGCGAATAAACCCGCGTGGTATAAGTCGCACAATTACCACATGACTGATGTAACTGGCGGAAAAGGAACGGTTTCTTATTTTTCGAAGATCGGGAAAACAATGCTCGGAATGGATATAAGAAATGAACACATCTACAGCAATGTGTTGGGAACGCCAATTGATTCCATGAAAGTGCCATTCGAAAAAGTCGGTTACTTTACCAAAGCGAATAATCGTCTTACCGGAACCGTATTCGTGGATCACTCTGTCAATATTAATCACTGGTATTTCTCTTTAGGTGCTGCCGGAACCAATTCCACAACTTTCGGTCTGAATTATTACGGGGGAGTGGATGTTGCCTATGCCATCAACGATCACTTTCGTATTTTTTTTGACGCGAATTCGGCTGTTCGGTTGCCAACTTTTACCGACTTGTATTACAAAAGCGCCACACAGATAGCCAATCCCGATTTGCAGCCGGAGCAGTCGCAGACCATAGAAATAGGAGTAAAACTAAATAAGCGAGGGTGGCAGTTGGACGCGACAGTTTACAAACGATTCGGACAAAATGTAATCGATTGGGTAAAAGAACCGGATTCTACGAAATGGCAAAGCCAAAATTTGACGCGTGTAAATGCGCTGGGATTGGATATGACATTGAATTATACATTCGAAGATGTCTTTATTAAAAAAGTGTCGGCATCGTATTCTTATTTGCAAATGGATAAATCGGCAGATGATTATGACTCAAAATATGCGTTGGATTATCTGAAAAACAAGTTTATTGCCTCCGTGGAACATAAAATATGGAACAAATTATCGGCGGTATGGAAATTGGGTTATCTTGATAGAGCAGGGACTTATACCGACAAAAACGATCAATTACAAAAATTCAAACCGTATTTCATGCTGGATTGTCGTCTTCTGTGGAATGACCAATATTTTGACGTGTTTGGCGACCTGAACAATATCTTGAATACAACTTATGCCGATTATGGAGGATTGGCGCAACCCGGAGTCAATGTTAGTGTAGGTGTCAGGGTAAAGTTGTAACCCAAGAGATGTCGAGTATAAAGTACTTGACACGCTCCCAATAGGCAACAAAAAAACAAATTAATGGAAAGCGGATTGATCCAAAAACTATAAACTCCAATAAGTTGTCATAAAGTCTTCTGTACGAGCCAAATAAGGAGAAGCGGATAAGTCGTTAGGAAACAGTATAAATTCTGAAATATAACCGCTGTAAGTGTAAGTTTGAGGATCTTCGCTTGTAGTATCGTACAAGTATGAACCAATACCGAAACCGTTGGCTCCTGCAGGAGGAGCTACTGTCGGTACGGTTACATTGAGTTTTTCCGCACCGCTGACTCTGGCTATTTTTTTACCACTTCTGATAAAAGTGTATTCTCGCCAGATATTTTGATTTACTGAGTTGGCAAATTTTCTGTTGGTAGTACCAACGCAGCATCCTTCAGCATCAAAATAACAATAATCATCTTTCCAATTGATGTGAGTAGCCCATCTCCAGTTGTTGGAAAATCTTACACCAAAAGTTGCTGTAGTATTGTTTGAAGTTGTTTTCGTAGCTATAAACAAAGAACCGGTATAGCCGTTGGTTAATAAATTGGTCAACGCTACATCCACTTTTAAAAAAGATGAGCTTGCCGTGTTAAACTTAATGGAAGACTTCGTATTACTGCCGGCTCCTGCCGATAGTAAAGCTAATTCGGGTTGGTTGGCAGTAGTGGTCTGAGTAGCGTGATATTTATTGGGACCTTGATCATACCAAGTAACAATGTAAACGGTATTTGTCCCGGCAAAGGTGGTGTAGGGAACTTCTTGACCTACTGTAAGCGTTGTACTACCTACCGTACCACCTACCGTAATTTTTACTTTACTGAATGAACTGACAATACCTGTTCCGTCAAAACCGACGTTCCCTTGCACAGTTGTTCCGCTGCGAGCCAATAAAGCATACTGTGATTCGCAATAAAGTTTACGCATACTAAACGCGAAAGATGGCCTGTAGGGCATGTTGGGGATGTAGTAAGCACATTTGTTCAATGCCCAAAATAGTTGTTGTCCGTTTTGAGATGTAGCGGTTTGGATGCTTACTATAGCTACTATAAATAGGATTATTTTACGTAACATGATTAAATGGGTTAATGACAGGTTGTGATCTAATTATAATTCAATCCTACCGTCCACCAGAAATTGGTTCCGTCGTAGAAAAACGACAAAACATCGGTTGAATTTGCCGTTCCGGTAAGAGTAACTGTACCACCACCGGCACATATAACCTTATTGTTAGACCCCGAAAGGGCTAAAGTACGACTTCCGGTTCCATCCTGAGTTACAATGATTAATCCGTACATTCCTGATTTCATGTTGCTTAGAGTAAGGGTAGAATTGGCAGACAAGGTAACTTTGGCATTAGCGCCTTTACTTAAATCCCAAGCGATACTACCGGAGCTTAACGTCTGCACAGGCGAAGTAAAATTGGTGGCATTGACCGTGCCATCAACTCCGAAAGTGGGGATGGTAGCGCCACTATTAGTAGGGGTAGTAAACGTGGGTGTATTTGTTCCTACCCCGACATCGCCATTATCTTTGATAATAACGGAATTAGTAGACGTGTGTGCGGTATAATCCGATTTGTATGCAAGCCAGACTCCGGTATTGGCAGTACTTACTTCCCACAATGATTTTGAAATCTGCTGCCAATTTGCTCCATCGTAATACCACGTTGATTTCGTAGTGGTGTCATACACTTGTAAACCGGCAGAAGTTGCATCAGCTGCTGAAAAAATGGAGATTCGTTGGGCTGTGGTTACACGCGGTAACAGCAATCCTTTGGTGTTGTTACTCAACAAGTCGAGTACGGCATGGGAGTTAGGCTCGGAGTTCCCTCCAATGGTTACTTGAGCATGGACGTTTCCAAGAAAAAATAAACAATGGAAGAGTAGGAATAAGGAGGCACTTTTTTTCATGATTAAACGTTTATTTTTGGTTATGTAGTAATATAGTCATGTGAAATTTTGCACAACAAAATTTGTACCACTCTTGAATTCGATGTATTGAGTAGTTACTGAAAAGTTGCTTTCATGAAAGGATATAAAGAACTTTTATAATTCTGATGGGTTTTTATAAGACTCGTAATCTGTAAAACATTAAAAATTAGCTACCTATGAGATTTAGATTCCATTTTAATGGAAAGTGTAAAGATATGCAATTTTGCCGAGACTACGAGCAGGGAAAACGCATTAAAATTTGAGTAATTCCAGTAAATACTCGTTATCCCAACCTGATAAATTTCTTTTTCTCCTAATTCCCAGTTTTTGTTAGTTCTTTTTGAGCAAGTTCAAGCATATTTTATTAATAATAGAGAAATTTTGTGAAGCATACCCACTTCTCTTGGTGCTTTCATCTTCATTCATAGCTACATCAAGCAACCAATGAAGTTTATCCTCAATCCCCCAATGTGAGCGTATCCTTTTGCCTATTTTCCGGGCATTGGTATGTGTGGATATGTAAAATCGTTGTTGTTCTTCTTCTATTTTTCCGGTTGTTTTAATAATTCTCTGACTGTCAACGCGAATGACAGATTGTATGTTTTTCCACTCATCCCGTTGGTCAATATATTTTAAGTCGGTAATTATACTGTATTTCCTGTTTTCTATTCTGCCGTGTCCAAAGTCTTCTTCGATATAAACATCTACGGGGGAAAGTAAAGAAAAGCTGCTTACTACGTTTTCGAGCAGTTTTTTTTGATTTTCCTTGAGTGCCAAAGTATAGTCAGCCTTTTTTCTACTATTTTTTTCGCAATTGCTTTTTACGCGCCCATGTATCAATGGTTACGGTGTTACCTTCAAGAGCAAGCACTTCCAATAATTCGGGTATAGCAGTTATCGCATTGCTTTTTTCTTCCGTTTTTACTCGTCCCAACACCGAAAAGCTTTCATAGAATATCGCCTAACACGTTGTGATTTGCTTTCAAAAAATTGTATCTTTGATATTCTGAACAAGTTACTTCAAAAAAGACTCTAAGACAAGCAAAGATTTTAAGGTAAAAACGGAACTTGTACGAGAGCTGGCGGTGGAAAACACATTGAATATGCTCACAGGTACGGGCATTGATGCCAATGTAACCAATAAATTAAACGACATACTCTTACGTTCGATTACTTCCGGTGGAATGTATGCTGGGCTTGTAAAAGATATGTCTGATTTTCTAACTACAACCGAGAATGGAGATGGAGCATTGAAACGGTATGCTCAAACTTGGACTAATACATCACTCAATCAGTTTGCCGGGCAAAACAACAAACTGATGACTGATGACTTAGGTCTTGAATGGTTTATGTACGTCGGTAGCAATAAAGAGACTACGCGGGAATTTTGCGACCATCTGAATGCTAAAAAGTATATTCACAAATCGGAAATACCGGAGGTGGTAAAAGGACATATAGATGGACATGAATGTGAAATATATGAAAAGACAGGACTGCCAAAGGGAATGATAGCCGGCACGAACGCTGATAACTTTCAGGTAAATTGCGGGGGCTGGAATTGCGGACATAAGTTGGTACCTGTGGCGATGGAGGCGGTGCCGAAAGGTGTGATAGATAAATTCATATATAAACAAAAGTCCGGAATAATTAGTGTCTGCTTAAAAATCATTAATTATTTATATTTCAACAAATTAGATTATTTTTTATCTTACATAATTGCACGGTTTTATGTAAATTTGTATCAAAATCCTTGCACTTATGTTCAAATACACATCACAAAAACAGTTGTCGATTTTTGATTTTCATACCGACTTTGAAAGCCACCTGAGTGCGGAAAACCGCTGGGTTAAAATGGCTGAACTGCTTGACCGGGACAAGCCGGCAACCGTCTATGCCAAAAACTTTTCCACCACCATGGTGGCAAGCAGTGTGGACGCTCGTATCGTAATCGGTGCATTGATAATCAAACATATAGAGAAAAAGGACGACCGTGGCGCCATCGAAGCTATACAGGAAAACCCCTACATGCAGTATTTTCTGGGACTTGACCATTTTACCCACGAGCCGGTTTTTGACCCCGG
>JBKEBE010000017.1:0-5193 GCA_047973025.1 Paludibacteraceae bacterium | reverse complement strand
TCGAGACTTTCATCGGACACGCTTTGAAAGGTGGTTTAGGACAGTTTTTTACACCACGTAATGTTGTGAAAATGATTGTTGATATTTTGCAACCAACCGAAAACGACAGAATAATCGACCCGGCTTGTGGTAGTGGCGGTTTCTTAATCGAGTCGTTAAAGTAGGTTTGGGACAAAATCAATCAAAAATACGCTAAGTTAGGCTGGAACGATGTTGAAATCAGTAAATGATAAATAGAGGTAGCTACAAAAAATTTCAGAGGACTCGACAAAGATTATATTCTATCAAAAGGAGCCAAGGCGTATATTACTTTGGTGGGCGATGGTCCCACCGGTAATTTCTGTGAAGACAGTTTGGAAAACCCGAATAATTGGCGTTCAGAAGCTAACACAAAAATAGAATTGGGAACTATTGACGTGCTACTTACCAACCCGCCTTTTGGCTCTACCATCAAAGTGGAGGGCGAAGAGAAACTGAGGCAATTTGACTTGGCTCACCAATGGAAAAGGGACAAAGCAAATAATAATAAGTTTGAGAAAGGGAACATTAAAGCCAAAGAATCGCCCCAGATTTTATTTATCGAACGCTGCTTACAACTTTTGAAAACGGGAGGAAAAATGGCTATCGTACTACCCGACGGCGTTTTTGGAAACGAAACGGAAAACTACGTGCGAAACTGGATATTGCAAAATGCCAAAATCATTGCAATCATTGACATCCCGTTGGAAACTTTCTTGCCACACACGGGTACCAAAACATCTGTTTTGATACTTCAAAAAGTTGAAAAAATAACTGAAAATTATCCCATATTCTTGTCAATTGCCGAATATTGCGGACACGACAGACGAGGCAAGGAAATAGATAGAGACGATATTCGCGAAGTGGCGACCTATTTTAACGAATGGAAATCCACCCATAAAATAGATTGGTAATGGCAGTGGATGTGTTACATATAAATTTCAACGACATTCAAGATGAAAAGTATCAGCGATTTGACGCGAAGTACTACGTTGTGGATGTTTTTTTTAGTCGGTTGAGTAAAAAACAAGAAATTAAAATAGCAACCCTTGCCGAATTAAAAGAAAAAATTGTAAGTGGCAGTTACATAGATACATACACATCGAAAGAACAGGGAATACCCTACTTGAGAGTTGGCGATATAAAACCGTTCTCATTTAAGGAAAACGAAGATGATTTTGCTTACGTAAGTCCCGAAGTCGATGAAAAGATTAAAATCGAAGAAAACGACATATTGATTGCCCGTACACAGGCAACGATTGACAAATTGGGAACGGCAAGCATAGCGGATGAGTATAATGCCAATTGGGCAACAAGCCAACACACAACAAGGATACGAGTTGACGAGACTAAGATTTCGCCGTTCTATATGTTGGCTTATCTCAATTCAAAATTTTTCAAAGTTCAAACAGCTTTAGCGAGCCACGGTTCAACGCGAGTAGAATTTACCCATTCGCAACTCAATAATGTCCGGGTGCTTATTCCCGAAATCAAACTGTACAGTCGAATAATCGAACAAGTAAAAACGGTTATTGCCTACAATCGTCAAGCAAATAAATTAATCGAACAAGCTAAGAAGATATTTAAACAAACTATTTTCTTGAAAAACACCAATGCCAATCAACCTTATTTTGAAACGGATTTATCGTCATTGAAAGCGTTTGACATTTGGAACGCTACCTGTCACTTACCTTTTTTTGCCGACAATGAAAAAGAGTTGAAAACAAAATTTCAAACCGTTCGATTGGGCGAAATTACCAACATTAAAAAAGGAAATGAAGTTGGCAGTAATAATTACGATGTTTACATAAACAAAACCGATACCGACTACGCCTTTATCCGCACTTCCGATATTGTAAACCACGAAATAGATTTATTTCCCGATTATTTTGTCCCCGAGAATATTTATAATACTGTGAATCAGAATTTAAACGAAGGAGATATTCTTTTTACCAAAGACGGTAAAATAGGACAAACCGCGATTGTAACCCAAGCAGACAAAGCGATAATTGCTTCCGGAATAGCGAGAATCAGGATTAAAAAGAACGACTTTCATATTACGCCCGAATACTTGTTTACAGTTCTTTCGTTAAAAGAAACCGGATACAACCCTGCCATTCGCCGAACCGTAATCGGTGCTACCATACCCCACTTGCGAGAAGAACGACTGAAACAAATTTTAATCCCGATACTTGATAAAAAAACGATAGACGAAATAACAGAAAAGTAAAAATGGCTTTCGAGTTGAAAACCAAGAGTAAAGGGCTTATAAACGCTGTGTTAGACGGTTTAAACGATGAATACTTGAAATACAGCTAACGCGTACTAACCACCCCGTCAATCACTTCAAAAATCTGTGAACTTAGGTCGATTCGGGGTGAAATTTTCTGCCAATGCTTGCTGTTTGTATCAGAAATAAAAATCTGTCCAAACTCGTCTCCGGCAACCAATTCGACAATCTTCGTTACCCGCTTCTCGTCCAATTTGTCAAAAATATCATCCAGAAGGAGTAGGGGATTGATACCGTGTGTTTGCTTGAGAAATTTGAATTGAGCAAGTTTAAGTGCGATGAGATACGTCTTGTTTTGACCCTGAGACCCCACGCGCTTTATCGGAAATTCGCCCAGTGTCATTTCTAGTTCATCCTTATGTATTCCGTTCATACTGAATCCAATAGAGCGGTCCCGTTCACGATTTTTAGCCAATTTTTCTGCTAAATTAGCTTCACCCAACTGTGATTTATATACCAGCCCGACTAATTCTTTGTCTTCCGAGATAAAGCTGTAAATCTCTTGGAATAAAGGGATAAAGCGTTCAACAAACTTTTTTCGCTCCTCATAGATACTGTTTCCATACCGTACCATCTGCTCTTCCCAAATTTCAAAAAGCGAAACATCTGTCATTTTTTCGTCTTTCAGCAGTACGTTACGTTGTTTCAGCGCATGGTTGTATTGCATCAGCGCATTGAGATACAGGTTGTTGTATTGAGAAATCACGCCGTCCATGAATTTGCGGCGTTCATCGCTTCCATCGGCTATCAGCGCGCCGTCACTTGGCGAAACCAACACTAATGGCAGTAAACCAATGTGGTCAGCCAAGCGGTCGTATTCTTTTTTGTTTCGTTTGAAATGCTTTTTCTGACGGCGTTTGATACCGCAATATATCTCTTCTTCTTTGCCCCGCAAATCATATTTCCCCTGAAGCATCAGGAAATCGGCTTCGTGTAGAATGTTTTGGCTGTCGATGGAGTTGGAATGGCTTTTGCAGAAAGAAAGGTAGTAAATAGCGTCCAATAGGTTGGTCTTTCCCATACCGTTGTTTCCAACGAAACAGTTGATTTTCGCCGTAAAATTAAGATCTGCTTGGTGGATATTTTTGTAATTGAGTATGGATAGACTGTTTAATCGCATAATGATTTGACTGATTCTTACCGGCAAAATTAAGAAAAAAACACTAATTTTGCACATATGTGCAAATGCTGTTTTACAAAAGCAAAAAATAAAAATCTGAATAAGAAATAAATACCAACGACATGAATAAAACAATAACGATAATATGGGCATTTTTTGCATTGACAGTTGTTTCCTGCAACCAAAAAGACGGAAAGTTACACAACTTTGACTACGGAAAGTTCGAAAACGGAGCCTATGTGAATGATTACTTTAATCTTAAAATGAGTATTCCTACGGATTGGCATGTTCTTTCACAAAATCAGAATGATAACTTAATGAACAACAGTGAAAAAATAATCTCCGAAGAAAATCGGGCTTTGCAACAAGCTGCCGAAACTTCCAAAATAACTACCGTGATTCTACTCACAGCTTCTCAATACGGATTGGAAGTCAATGACAGTATTTTCAACCCCAATATCATGCTTATCGCAGAAAATTTGGAAGGTTCACAAAAGGTAAATATCCCGTCTGACTATCTGCTGATGACAAAGAAAGCGCTCCTGCAAGACCCCACTCCCAAGCAATATCCATTCAGTTCTTTTCAACTGAAAAATATTAATGGAACGGATTTTTCTCAAATGCGTGTTGTCAATAACGTATCTGAAAACACATCTTTTACGCAAGACTACTTTGTAACGTTAGTGAATGGATTTGCTTTGACATATGTACTGACCTATAACTCCGAAATACAGCGTGAGGCACTTGAACAGATTTTGCAAACAGTAAAAATCTCAAATTAAATCTGTCCTATTTTTGATATAATTACAACTTCGATTTTTTTTTAGTTTCGTTCGTGTTTTTTTTGATAGAATCTTCAATGCTTTTTTTTATATTCCAAAAAAAAAGTGCAAATTTGCACTTTCTTTTTTCAAAGGTAAACTTGCATCCTAACAAATGATTCGGGTATCTCTTACTGTACAAAAAATATTTTTATCCTATTCTTTTCCTTACGATAGGCTGAAATCAAACGCCTGTACGCTACCGACTGTATTTTTAATCCAATAATATGCGCTCAAGAATTAAAATAAGTTCTTGAGTTTTTTTATTTACAGAAAAACACACAATTCTTTCAGATTACATAAAATCAACGAATAAAAAACAGACTTAATTTATGTGCGGAATAGCGATGGTCAGACTCCTGAAGCCACTGGACTATTATCAAAAGAAATACGATACCTGGCAGTACGGATTAAACAAAATGTATCTTTTGATAGAAAAGCAACACAATCGAGGACAGGAAGGAGCCGGGATTGCTACGCTCAAATTAGACATTCCCGCAGGAGAAGAATACATCTGGCGAGAAAGGGTTGATGGAAAAAATGCCATTCAGCAGATTTTTGCAAACATCAATGAGAAGCTCGAATTGGCTAACGGGCAGATAGACGACCCCGTTTTTGCCAAGCAACATTTACCATTTGCCGGCGAATTGTATATGGGACATCTAAGATACAGTACTACAAATTGGAGTGGTATTTCTTACGTACATCCATTCTTAAGGCGACATAAATGGAAAGCTCGCACGTTGGTTTGAGCCGGAACTTTCAATCTGACGAATGTTGATGACATCTTTGAGCGACGAACCGGACAAGGACAGCATCCACGCGACAAAGCCGATACGTTCCTAATGCTTGAATCCCTTGGAAATAAGCTCGACAATGAAGTGCAAGCCTAATACAATCAAATCAAACAGCGGTACACAAACGATGTGGCTATTACACGAATG
>JBKEBE010000129.1:0-10121 GCA_047973025.1 Paludibacteraceae bacterium | reverse complement strand
TCATCGAATTCTTAGAGCAGTTGATTCAATCAAGCCACAAGAAAATATACGTCATATTGGACAATTTAAGAGTTCATCACAGCAAGCCTGTAAAAGAATGGGCGGAAAAGAACAAGAAGAAAATCGCCTTGTTTTTTCTACCATCGTATTCGCCGGAACTGAATCCCGATGAATACCTCAACTGAGATCTAAAGCAAGGCATGTCTATGAAGAAGTCGCCAAAAACAAAAGAAAAATTACAAAGCAACGTGAAAGAGCATATGCAAATGTTGGTGGAATCTCCCGAAAGAGTGAAGAAATATTTTAAACACAAGTCCATTGAATATGCTGCCTAAATTTCCGTTATATAGACGTCGGGTTAATAATAATCAAATTTTTTCATAACTTTGTAGATGAAGAAAACCAATAAATGAAAGTTGAACGTCTTTAAAGCCTTTATTAGACCTCTATGTCTATCATTCAATTTGAAGCTGTCCAACTCAAAACGAAAAGTAGGAAGACTAATGCAAGGGATAGACCTAAAAATCTGGCTACCGCAATAGTTCACTTCCTCTTTTCTTTTGAGAAAAATAATCAATTTTTATCATTCTGCAAAGTAAAGGCTACCGCAGATTTGCAATCTGTGGTTTGCCCGGCAAGAGCAATAAAGCAAGTCGATAAACCCTAATAGGCGCGTACTGCTCGGCGGAGCAGACATTCCCCGCTCGCGCGGGCTTCCAGTCCGTGTGTTGCGAAGCAAAATAAATTATCATTATTCTGAGTAGAAGATATAAATTCTATAATCCGGATGGTCTTTACTTTATAAGCTTTGCGTTAAGGATTGGTTTGATTTAAGGTTGTTGCTACACGAAAGGATTCGTGCGACAGCAAGGGGGCATTGCTTGTCGTATGGAATAAGCCACTTTTAGATACCGTAATTGGTTTTATTGGTGATGTGATCTCGCGTAAAACATCACGTTCGCGGGTGGACGTTTGTTGTGAAGTTCGTTTGCCATGAACTCCATGTAGGGTTTTACATGACGATAAAATGCTTTATAGCCGGCGCAAAGGTAGTTTAGCCCCGGTTCGCCCGAAGCAGTTCGAGCGATACGGTTTTTGGGACATTCGCCGTTGCAGTATTTCAACACATCACATTTCAAACATTGGGAAGGAAGTTTATCCCTTTTGTCCGCGCCAAATTGAAGTTGCTTTTCCTGAAACATCATCTCGTAGAGGGTCTGATGCTTGATATTGCCGAGTTTATATTCCGGAAACACGTAGTGGTCGCAGGAATAAACATCGCCGTTGAACTCCATGACACCCGCGTGTCCGCATTTTTCGGCGTAGATACATACACCGGGTTGCGCTCCCACGTGATTGGCTAATGTACTATCGAAGAGTTGTACGAAATATTTTCCGACATCATTGCGCACCCATTCATCGAAAATCTCGATATAAAATTTTCCAAATTCGACCGGATTTACCGTCCATGAAGCCAATCGGGCATCCAGCGTGTCATCGGGCGGAAGCAACGTCAGTCCATCGGTGCGCGATTCGGAAACCCGCTCCACAATGGGCGAATATTGCATGTACCGACTGCCTATTTCCTTAAAGAATCGGTACACATCTAACGGAAATTGTACGTTGTAATCGTTGATGACGGAAAGGGTATTGAACTCCACACCGTGCTTTTGAAGCTTTTCGACACCCCGCATCACATAGGCAAAGGTACGCCGACCGCTTTTACTCTTTCGATACACATCGTGGCAGTGTTCCGGTCCGTCAAGGGATATACCGATCAAAAAATTATTGTCTTTGAAGAATCGGCACCAATCATCGGTCAGCAGAGTACCGTTGGTTTGCAGGGTATTGGTAATTTCTCTACCACGCCCGTATTTGTTTTGAAGTTGGATGACTTTTCTGTAAAAAGTTAAATCACGCAATAGCGTTTCGCCACCGTGCCAGGTAAACAAAACTTCTTTTACGGGTTGAGCCTGAATGTAGCTTTCAATGTATTTTTCAAGTACCTCATCACTCATCTCCCACCGCTTGCGGTTTTGGTACAACTTCTCCTTTTCTAAGTAGTAACAATAACTACAATCCAGATTACATTGCGCGCCTACGGGTTTTGTCATCACGTAGGTGGGCATAGCAAGTGGGTTGAAAGCAATCGTTTTAGCCATTTAAAAAAACATGTAGAATGAGATGCGAGAAACGAGAAACCGATTCTCTTTGTACCACTTAATTACTGAGTTTTTATCCAAGTCTGCGTTCTTCCGACAAGTCCTCTTTTGTCCAAAGAACCGCGTACTTTAAGTTTCCCGGCTTTTGCGTCGAAAGAGATATTGCATCGATACACTTTGCCACTGGCAGGATCGAGAATCGTTCCGCCGGTAAGCGTCCCTTCTTTTTCGATCATGTCATTCAATATAATCATTCCTGCAATGGGTTTACCTTTGTTGGCACCTTCGCATTCTTCACATTTGGCATCGGGATTTTTGAGTAGTTTTTCGATTTTGCCATAATACTTTCCGTTGGAAGATTTATAGATAGCAATGACAGACTTTTCAGAGCCATCCTTGTCGTCTATCGTTTTCCATTTTCCCACAATCTTACCGATGTCGGCAGATACAGAAACGGCTAAAAACAGTAGCACAAATAATGAAACCAGCGTCTTTTTCATTTGAAACGGTTTAAATAATTGTTAACAGTGATTTTGTTAAAGTAAAACAGCCGTCCATTCATCTTCCTTAAACCCAACGAGAACTTGATTGTCTTTTAGTAGAATGGGGCGTTTTACCAGCATACCGTCGGATGCTAAAATAGATAACAACTCAACATCGGGAAGTGTTTTCACTTTTTCTTTCATGTTGGTTGACTTGTAGAGCAATCCACTAGTATTGAAAAATTTACGAATAGGTAATCCGCTTTGCTCCTTCCAAGTCTTCAACTCTTCAAACGTAGGGTTTTCTTCCTTTATGGGTCGGTATTGATAGTCAATTCCATTGTCTTTGAGCCATTTTTCGGCTTTGCGGCAGGTTCCACATTTCGGGTAGCAGAGTATTGTAATCATTCGTCCGACTTTTGATTATTTAAACAATGCCCTGAAAATATCGTTTCCATTGGCAAAAAGCACCAACGCAAGTAGCAGTATCATTCCTACGGTCTGGGCATATTCCATGAATTTATCGCTCGGTTTGCGTTTGGTAAACATTTCGTAGAGTAAGAACAATACGTGTCCTCCATCCAATCCCGGTATGGGTAAAAAGTTCATAAAGGCTAAAATTACAGATAGAAACGCGGTCATCATCCAAAACGAATGCCAGTCCCACTGTGGCGGGAAGAGCTGTCCGATAGCACCAAAGCCACCTAAAGATTTCGCACCCTCTTTGGTAAATACAAGTTTGAACTGCTTGATGTAGCTTGAGAGTGTCTCAACACCCATTTTCACACCGGCAGGAATGGATTCAAGGAATGAATACGATTCTTTCTGAGTTTGAAGGTAATTGAGTGGCGAGCGCAGAAAAACGCCCAATTTACCGTCTTCGCTGATTTTGAGTTGCGCGTCTTGTGTAGCTCCATTCCGAACGAAAGATACATTTGCCGTTGTCCCCTTCAGTAGAACTAATTCTTGAGAAATATCTTGAAAGATATTCATCGGCTTACCATTCAGCGCGGTAATGCTGTCTCCCGATTGCAGATTGGCTTCGGCAGCAGCGGATCCGTCCTGCACCTTATCTACCACGAAAGGGTAACGAATATCCATCACGCCTTTGCCGGATGCCAATGCTTTTTGGGTAAGATCCGAAGGGATTTCAATGGTGACATTTTGTCCGTCTCGGAAAACGATAGCTGTTTTGGCATTGTCAACAAGGATTTTTTCTACCGCGTCGCCTACTTGGCTTACTTTTACACCGTCGATACTCACAATCCGGTCGCCGTCGTGAAATCCGGCATCAATCATCGGTTGTGAAAAGCTCAAACCGTATTTCGCGTTTTCCAACGGAATGTATTCTTTTCCCCATGTAAAGAGTACGGCGGAATAGATTACAAGTGCCAAAACAAAATTCACAAGTACGCCCCCGATAATAATTGGTAATCTCTGCCAAACGGAACGCGAGCGGTATTCCCAAGGTTTGGGTGGTTGCGCCATTTGGAGCTTGTCCATACTCTCGTCCACCATACCGGCTATTTTGCAGTATCCGCCGAGTGGAAGCCAGCCGATGCCCCATTCGGTGGTTTCGGGATAGCGACGCCAATCGTCATCCGCGAGTTCGCTTAGGGGAACGGGTTCCATCACGGGTGTTTTGCCATCGGCTTCCATCATTGCATTTCCCGCGTCGTCTAATTTCATCCGCTCGTTCGGTTCTACGTTAGGTGCGAAGAATTTTACCTGCCATTTGCCATTGATCTTTTTGGCTCTTACAAGTGAAAATTTAGGATTGAAAAACATGTAAAATTTTTCTACCCGGACTCTGAACAGGCGGGCAAAAGCAAAATGTCCAAATTCATGCAACACAACCAGTATGGATAAGCTCAGAATCAACTGTGCCGCACGTATTAAAAATGTTTCCATCTATTTTTTTTATAATTTAGTTATGATTAATCAATTATCTTACTGTTATTTTCAAATAATCGGCAGTGATTCTTCTTGCTTCCGCGTCCGTTTGCACGTAATCATCATACGTTGGTTTTCGGACAAACGAGACCCTTTCCATGGTAGCTTCAATTACATCACTCATTTGTAAAAAACCGATTTGTCCCTTCAAAAAAGCGGCGACTACGACTTCATTTGCTGAATTGAGTATGCAGGGCATATTGCCTCCCTTTTCCATAGCCTGATAAGCCAAAGCTAAGTTCCGAAAACGAATGGTGTCCGGTTTTTCAAAAGTCAATTCCGGATAATCTATGAAGTTTACCCTCGGAAAATTGGTCTTCAGTCGCTCAGGATAGGTAAAAGCATATTGAATCGGCAGTTTCATATCCGGCATTCCGAGCTGGGCTTTGATGGAGCCATCGGCAAATTCAACCATCGAATGAATGATGGATTGCGGGTGTACCAATACATCAATCTGCTCCGGTTTTATTCCAAACAACCATTTCGCCTCAATGACTTCAAATCCTTTATTCATCATGCTTGCCGAATCGATGGTTATTTTTGCGCCCATTTCCCAGTTGGGATGTTTCAGTGCTTCAGCGGAAGTAACACGGCTCAGTTCATCCAATGCAAAATTTCGAAAAGGTCCGCCTGAAGCGGTCAGAATAATTCGATCGATCGGGTTGTCTCCTTCGCCTGTCAAACATTGAAATATAGCGGAATGTTCCGAATCGACGGGAATAATGGTGGAACGGTATTTTTGAGCTAATTCGTTAATGATTTCGCCCGCAACAACCAGTGTCTCTTTATTTGCCAAAGCTATAGTTTTACCCGCTTTCGCCGCATGAATGGTCGGTTTCAAACCGGCATACCCAACCATGGCGGTCAGTACAATATCTACGGTATCTAATTCGGCAATTTGAGCTATGGAGTCGTTTCCGGCAAAAACTTTTACGGGTTGGTCGGACAACGCATTTTTCAAGGGCATATAGTGCGCTTCGTTGGCAACAACCACCATATCCGGCTGAAATTCAAGCGACTGCTCAATCAACAAATCGATGTTGTTGTTCGCGGTTAAAGCCACTACTTCGAAACGCTCGGGATTAGCTTTGATAACTTCCAAAGCCTGTCTCCCAATGGAGCCGGTAGAACCTAATATCGCTATGTTTTTTTTATTCGACATATAAATTTCCCTTGAAAAGCAATATGGCTTAAAACCGAAATGTAATCACATCTTGTGGATTGACCGGATTGCCTTTTTTCCAGAGTTCGAAATAAAAATATCTATTTGACTTATTTTCGTCCTTGGCTCCGGTAACCCCGATGCTTTCGCCGGCTTTCACGTAATCTCCCGTACTTTTTAGTAGCCGTTGGTTATTTTTGTAGATAGAGATGTAATCGTTATCGTGCAAAACCATGATGACCCACTCGTTGTCAAATGTATATTCAACACCAATCACCCGTCCTTCCAACACACTTTTTACCGTTTCTTGGGGTGAAGTGATTATTTTTATTCCAAATTCGCTCTCTTTTGGACGAAACGTAGAAGCTACCACCCCGCTGACCGGACGAAAAAAAACAGATACTTGCTCGCTCTGAACAGGCATGATTGTTCCCAGATTGTATTTTTCGGTATCCTCGTATTTTTCTACAAACTTCTTCTCTCGTTTTGTCTTTTCCACCACAACCGTAGCGCGTTCTTTCAGTGCCGTTGAATCGATAGGCTTTACCGTGTCTGTGTGGGCTACACCTAACATATTTTCTTTCAATACGACTAAATACGCGTCTTTCAGGTGCATTTCTCGTTCGATCGAATCTAATCGAATCGTCTGCTGTATCATGGCTGTCCGGTTTCCGGAGTCTTGATATCCGGGCAGGTAGAAGCGCAAAGGCGTGATAAAAATGACTAATGTAAGGATAATAAACGTAATCAGAAAAAACGCGGTTACGGATATCAAAACACTAAATCTTGACAAACGTGTGTACCATGTCTCTTCTAACGTATTTTCATTGGTAATCGAAACACGGTACTTGAACCGCAGTTTCTGCATGAAATCCGATAAGATGTGATTTAAGCGTTTATTCTTCATTTTTCCGAAAAATGAAATGCTTGCAAAGGTAGTTATTTATAATGAGAATGAGTAAAACCCGATTGAAAGTTTCAATTTATGAAAGCAACTTTAATGATTTTTTACTTCTTAAAAAGCAACCGGAATGCTTCTTCTACTTTGCGGACTTGAATCAATTCGATAGCTATATTATTCAAATCCAAACTCTTGATATTGATCTGCGGGATAATCATTTTTTTGAAACCGAGTTTTTCGGCTTCATGAATGCGCTGTTCCAGCCGGTTGATGGGGCGGATTTCACCGGAAAGTCCAACTTCTCCTGCCAAACAAATGGTTGACTCAATGGCGGTATCTACGTTAGACGAAAGAATCGCGGAGATGACCGCCAAATCTATCGCCGGATCATTTACCCGGATGCCTCCGGCAATGTTCATAAATACATCTTTTTGAACTAATTTGAACCCGGCGCGTTTTTCGAGCACCGCCAGCAGCATGTTGAGCCGACGCAAATCAAATCCGGTGGAAGATCGCTGAGGGTTGCCGTAAGCCGCAGAGCTGACAAGTGCTTGTACTTCGATAAGAAACGGTCGTACACCTTCGATTGTTGAAGCGATAGCCGCTCCACTCATGCCTTCGTGATTCTGTGAAAGAAAGAGCTCGGACGGATTGCTCACTTCACGAAGTCCGCTCTGCTGCATCTCAAAGATTCCAAGCTCCGATGTACTTCCAAAACGGTTTTTTATGGGACGAAGTATGCGGTACATGTAATGTTGGTCGCCTTCGAATTGAAGAACAGTATCCACAATATGCTCCAATACTTTGGGACCGGCTATGCTTCCTTCTTTATTGATATGTCCGATTAACAACACGGGGATATTGGTCGTTTTGCAGAATTTCAATAGAGCCGCGGCACATTCGCGTACTTGCGACACACTGCCCGGAGATGATTCGATGGTTTCAGTCGTAATGGTTTGGATGGAATCGACAATCAACAGATCGGGTCGAACATTCTGCGCGTGAACAAAAAGTTGCTCGAGCGATGTCTCGCTGACAATATAACAATCCGGCTCTTGGTAGGAGAGTCTTTCGGCACGGAGTTTCAACTGACTTACACTTTCTTCTCCGGAAACGTACAGGGTTCGTTTATGCTTCATCCCGAGTACTACTTGAAGCACCAATGTTGATTTCCCGATACCGGGTTCCCCGCCAATCAATACCAGCGACCCTTTGACCAAGCCTCCTCCCAAAACACGATTCAACTCGGTACTGCTCGTGTCAATCCGTTCTTCTATACTTGTTTGTACATCTGAAATACGAATTGGTTTTTGCTTGGTTGACTCTAATCCTGCGATGGAAATTTTCGATGACGGTGGTGCTTTGTGGATAATCTCTTCGACATACGAGTTCCACTCTCCGCATGAAGGACATTTTCCGATCCATTTAGGAGATTCCGCACCACAGTTTTGACAAATATAGACCGTTTTGGATTTAGCCATGAATATGTAGGATGACTGTAAATTTTAAATATACGGTTAGGGTAATCCGTTTCGGACAAAATTACATTTTATTTTTAACAATCTCGACGATTTCTTTTTCTAATTGTTCGGTTTGTAGCTCAATCTCTTCCGCCTTACCAATTATTTCATTTACAAATGCCTTATCGTCTAACCCTGACGCGTTTATTTTTACGTTTAATCCAGCTCCGAAAATTGCAGCGCGTAGCGCCAAACCACCCACACCGGCATCTGAAACGGAATTTGGATTACCTATTTCCGCCATTTTTTTCACAATCAGCATCGCGTCAAAAGCGGTCTGCATTACCTGAAATGGTATTTCCATAGCGTATTTCATGGCATCTTGAATGGCTTCGGAGCGCAGTCTTTTTTCTTCTTCAGTATTTTTGGGCAAACTGTACATTTCCATGACACGCTTGTAGGCATTGGTATCTTCATCAATCAATTTCAATAGCTTCTCTTGTAAGGATTTACCTTTTTCTGCATAATCCGAAAATTCTTTCCATCGCTCATCCCAGCCACGTTTGTGAGCGGATAGATTGGCAACCATCATTCCCAACGAAACACCCAGAGTAGCCATGCAGGCCGAAACGGAACCGCCTCCCGGCGCGGGACTTTCCGAAGCAGTCTCGTCGGCAAATTGGGTAAGAGTCATATCAACTAACTTGTGGGTGTCATTTTCTTCAAGTTGGTATTCTATGATTTTCTTTTTGGGGTCGAATGGCGCTAAATCATCCAATCCCAATGATTTTACGGCTATCTTGATGATTTCTTCATCCGAAATACCTGTTGAGCGATGTTGTTTTTTCAGAAAATATCGTCCGGTATCAAGCAAGACCTGAAGCGGTATCATGCCCACAATTTCCGAACCGGTTACCCGAATGCCACGCGCAGCGGCTCTTTCGCAGGATAGTTCAAAAACCCGATGGAGCGGAACAGCCGTAGTGTCGGTAATGTTGTAGGATAGTTGTGCGATTCCGTATTCTTCGATGTACCAGCCGATTCCTTTTACGCCCTTGAGCAAGCCCGGCGTGTAAACCGTATTTCCTTCGGCATCGTTTACAATCTTTCCGGTCAGTAGATTCCCCTCACGTTTGACGCGACCTTTCTCGCGTATATCAAACGCAATGCTGTTTGCCCAGCGGGTGGAAGTGGTGTTCAGATTGACGTTGTACGCGATTAGTAGGTTACGTGCGCTCACAGCGGTTGCGCCGGATTTTCGCACAGTTTCGGTAAATTCGGCAGGACCAAAATCCGGTTTCCACTCGGGATTGGTCAATTTTTTCGATAGACCCTCGTATTCTCCGGCACGGCAGGTTGCCAGATTACGACGTTTTTTTTCGGTGCAGGCAAATTCGTAGAAATAGCCGGGAATACCCAATTCATCGCCAATCCGCTTGCCCAATTGACGGGCATATTCGACTACTTCGTTCATAGTGATGTTCTTAATGGGGATAAGCGGTAGCACGTCCGTAGCGCCAAAACGCGGATGTTCGCCGTGATGTTTGCTCATGTCAATCAGCTCAGACGCTTTTTTGACAGCCTGAAACGCCACTTCACATACGGCTTTCGGAGTGCCAACAAACGTTACTACGGTACGGTTGGTTGCTTTTCCGGGATCGACATCTATGAGTTTCACACCATCTGCCGATTTAATAACATCGCATATTTGGGTAATTGTCTGCATATTGTTCCCTTCGCTAAAGTTGGGAACACATTCTATGAGTTGGTTCATTGTATCAGCTCTCTATTTTAGTTTATGTATAGCTGTCAAATTTTCAACATTATTGACCATTCTTTGACAAAAAATCATTCAAATTTAACCATTTCTTTTTGAATTTTTCGGGTTTAAGTTGAAATGATTTTTGTTCAGCATAAAAAGGGAGGAAACTCATTCTGTTTTTTCTTTGTGAACAGTGCTTTCTGTTGTGGTTGTAAATGGTACTGTGAATCGTGTTATTA
>JBKEBE010000043.1:0-1867 GCA_047973025.1 Paludibacteraceae bacterium | reverse complement strand
GTAGAGTTCAATTTATGATTTATGCAGATACAATGAATTCTGAGCTTTTCATCCGTTTCCTTGAGCAACTAATTAAAGACAAAGAAAGAAAAATTTTTCTTATTCTTGACAATCTAAAAGTGCATCACAGCACTCCTGTAAAACAATGGGTTGAAGAACATAAAGATAAAATAGAACTATTTTTTCTGCCATCGTATTCGCCCGAAAGAAACCCGGATGAGTATCTGAACTGCGATGTAAAACAAGGACTATCACAAAAAAAGTCCCCTAAAAATCAACAAAATTTGACGTATAATCTATTATCACATATGAATATGTTACAACAGAATCCTCAACGTGTAAAAAAATACTTTCTGCACAAAGATATTCAATATGCAGCGTGAAATATTAATTGATTGCCGTCAGGTTAATACATATCCAAATAGAGCCATAGAATAAGATTACTATGGCTCATATTCATGTATTAACTATAAACTAAAGAAATGAAAAGGTCAAATCTAAATTATCCACGGAAATCGAAAACAGCTTTCGTTATAAAGAGCATAATCAGCATTGCCGTTACTGCAAATGTTTTTATAAGGGATGCTTCTTTGAGTAATACTTTGGCAAAATTCAAAGATACTCCCGTTTTTACCCTATCTTCAACAAGCAGAATGCGTTTCCCTTTATAATCAAAATTAATCGGAGCCAGTAATACCGGACTTATATACTTAGGGGTTTGATTTGCATCGCGTAAGTTTATTTTCAAGAGTTGTATTTCAAGCTCCAATCTTTGATTTAGAATTGCAGCAGGAATGACACCTCCGTTAGCTATCGCCACAATTAAATCAAAGTCTTCCCCAATCGGGATAGAACTATAACGCTCCATCATTTCTTCAAATGATTTTGACATGGATGCTTAAGACAAGCCCTACAAATTAAAAAGATTTGTGGGGCTTTTTTCTTTTCAGGTGGCAGGGTAGAAAGCCATCGTTTTGCCAAAAATGGACAGAGTTGCGTGGCTAAATCGTAACCTACTCCAACGAAATTAAAATAGGTTACGATTTGTCCAAAATTGGCAGTGTATTGTCCAAAATTGGCAGTGTATTGTCCTGATTTGGCGGTGTGTATGTGCTTAATGTTTAACCCGTTGCAAGTAACTTTGCGACATTAAAAATTAGGTATAGGATGATATTTTTTTTCATTGGTCTCAGTCGTTAGTTGAAACTATGCACTTTCAGTGCGAGACTTTCAGTTTCTACAAATTTTTCACTCAAGTATTATATTGTCATTGTCATTGTTTTCGGGTTTTCTATAGTGTTCCAAATAATTTTGTACCATTTCGTCAGTAATGTTACCAGTACTCCAAACTCCGTATCCAATTGCTCAAAAATGTCGTCCCCGGTATTTTTTACTGATGTGAGGGAACTCTTCTTGTATTCTTCTTGAAGTTCTACCTTTTAGTTTTTTAACTAAATCACTTATGGATTTGCTTGGGAGATACTCAATATGAAGGTGTATGTGGTCTGAACTGACTACGCCTGAAAGAATTGTAACATCTTCAGTCATACAAATTTGTTTTACTAATGTTCTACATCGAACTTTAATATCTCCATCCAATACTTTATAACGATATTTTGTAACCCAAACAATATGAGCTGTAAGTCTTGATATTGTTTGAGCATTAAATCGTTGTTTGTTTTCCATTCTTCAAAAGTACATATTTCCACACAGTTTAAAGAATTTCATTCTTTATTTTCTACAAACCTATGGACTTCCAGTCCATAGGGGTTTAGTTTCTCGGCTATAAGTGTGTAAAAGACGAATCCTTCAAAGTATGTAAAAATTCTAAAAAAAGGCACATGTGAGGATTGAATTTATCGTAAAT
>JBKEBE010000039.1:0-2530 GCA_047973025.1 Paludibacteraceae bacterium | reverse complement strand
ACGCGAATCTTCATCTCGGCGTCGGGCGATCCTTCTGTCGTGGTTACCTGCACACCGGCCATTTTCCCTGTTAGTGCTTCTGTCGGCGACGCAACCGGAATGCCGGCAAGTGTCGATTCATTAACGGAAGAGACAGAACCCGTTAAATCTTTCCTTCTCACAGTTCCGTACCCGATAGCGACCACTTCATTCAATCCGACGGCATCCTCCAAAAGCGTAACATTGATAGATGTCCGGCTATCAATGCTTACTGTTTGAGATTTCATCCCAACAAATGAGAATTGAAGACTGTTGGCAGCACTTGGAACTTGAATAGAGTATTCCCCATCAATATTCGTTACAGTACCGGCGGTAGTGGATCCGACAACTCTAACCGAAACGCCGATTAGTGCTTCGCCATCTTCAGCAGTTACAATTCCTCGAATTACTCTCTCGCCTTGTTGTATTTCGGTGTTTATTCCATTTGCCGAATAAGCAGGATTTACCGTAAATACGAACATCACGAAGAAAAAAACATACAATAGTTTTTTTTGTGTTCTCATACATTTAGATTTGGTAAAAGTAAATAATTACTATACAGTTAATTAAAGACAATTTATATGCGATATGGAAATGTATTTTGAAAACTGTGTACGTACACAATTCAATTGCAAATGTACGATATAAAATATTGATTGCAATAAGCAAACCGTTAAAAAACATTAATAGGAGTCCGATGGTACAATAAAAGGTAAAAATACATCTTGTCGTATTTCAAAAAAATAGTTTGTAACTTTGTAACGTCATTACGATATTTTTTTTTTGAAAAAAATGCAAAAAAGAATACGGATAAAAGATATTGCTAAACTCGCGGGAGTTTCTACAGGTACGGTGGATAGGATTATTCATGGAAGAGGAAACGTGTCCAAAAAAAGACGCGAAGCCGTTGAAAGTGTGCTAAAAGAAGTAAACTACAAACCCAATATACACATGTCCAGCATATCCCTTAAGAAAAAATACAACATTGTATTTGTTTCTCCGGAATTTGCCGAAGGCGAGTATTGGGATAGTGTCCACAAAGGGATTCAACGCACTTTAGATGAATTTGAGAATATTGATGTGGCATATACCAAAATCACGTACAATCAGTATGATGTATATCATTGTCAGAAAGTATTCGAAGAAGTACTGACCCTGGATATGGACGCCGTCATTATAGGTCCAATCTTTCAAAATATAACTCGTGAATTTTGTAAAAAGCTACATGTTCGAAATATTCCGTATGTTTTTGTCGATTCTCAAGTAGAAGCGACATTCCCTCTTGCATTCTTTTCAGCAAATCATTATGCATCCGGATACTTGATGAGTAAACTCATTCACACCATTATGAAGAGCGGTAATGATATCGGAATCATGCAGGCAATGCGTGTTGGTAATGAGAGTGCGAACTCTACAATTCTCAGAAAATCCGGATTTACGGATTACCTGATTGAAAATAAGGTGGAGAATAAAATCATCAGCATCCCTTTTTCGGCTCACGAACCAGAAAAAAATGACGAATTATTAGACAGTTTCTTTCAGGAGAATAGGAATGTCGGCGGCATAGTTGTGCTTAATTCGCGTGGTCATGTGATAGCCAACTATCTGCTTAAAAAGAAAATACATAACATTAAATTAGTGTGTGTTGACTTAACTGACGAGAACAAGATCGCGCTAAAAGAAGGGTGGATTGATTTCCTGATTGGTCAAAAGCCTGAGCGTCAAGGCTATTTAGCCATGAAATTCCTTATTGAACATTTGATTTTTAAAGTACCTATTATCGTCGAAAACATACTCCCTTTGGATATTCTTACCAAAGAAACGGTCGATCTTTACAGCGAATTTAATGGCTTGCTTTATTTGGATAGTTATGTTCAACTGATATCTTGAGTTTAACATCTATACTCTTAGTCTTAAAACACAGACAGCTTTAATGGTTCTTTTATGTCGATTACACAGACTTTCAACATTTTAGTTTTTCATTGAACAATTTATTTCGTTGTATTGTTTTTTTCATTGGTCTCAGTCGTTAGTTGAAACTATGCACTTTCAGTGCAAGACTTTCATTTTCTACAAATTTTTCACTCAAGTATGATATTGTCATTGTCATTGTTTTCGGGTTTTCTATGGTGTTCCAGATAATTTTGTACCATTTCGTCAGTAATGTTACCAGTACTCCAAACTCCGTATCCAATTGCCCAAAAATGTCGTCCCCGGTATTTTTTACTGATGTGAGGGAACGCTTCTTGTATTCTTCTTGAAGTTCTACCTTTTAGTTTTTTAACTAAATCACTTATGGATTTGCTTTGGAGATACTCGATATGAAGGTGTATGTGGTCTGAACTGACTACGCCTGAAAGAATTGTAACATCTTCAGTCATACAAATTTGTTTTATCAATGTTCTACATCTAACTTTAATATCTCCATCCAAGACTTTATAACGATATTTTTTAACCCAAACAATATGAGCTGTAAGTCTTGAAATTGTGTTCCCATTAAATCGTTGTTTGT